>CAZIRA010000117.1:0-7755 GCA_964541615.1 uncultured Paludibacter sp. | reverse complement strand
CCCGAACGATAGCCTTTCATAAACCAGCGCATACGTTGTTCGGCGGTTCCGTGTGTAAATGAATCGGGAACTACATAGCCCTGTGCCTGCTTTTGAATGGTGTCGTCACCAACTGCATTGGCTGCGCCGAGAGCAGATTCAATATCTCCTTCCTCCAGCTGAATCGTTCCTGATTTTACAGCATGATGCACCCAAAGTCCGGCATAGAAGTCGGCTTGAAGTTCCAGACGCACTGAAAGTTCGTTGTACTGGGTTTCGGAAACACGACCGCGGTACTGCTGCATCTGGTCTGTCAGTCCAAGCAATCGCTGTACATGATGCCCAACTTCATGCGCCGTCACATAGGCAATCGCCAATTCGCCCGGAGCACGAAATTGCGAAGCAAGTTTATGGAAAAAATTCAAATCCATATACACTTTTTCATCTCCGGGACAGTAAAATGGTCCAACTTGCTCAGAAGCTCCGCCACAAGCAGATGTTGTAAAATCAGTAAAAGTCACAAACGTTGGTTTTCTATACTGGCGACCAAGCTGTTGACTGAAAACTTCAGACCAAACATCGTTCGCACTGTTGAAAACGCCCAGTGAAAGTACTTTCAAATCCTCATTTTCATTGGCTCGGGCCGGATCCACCTGCATCGTTTGCGAACCACCGCCACCACCGCTAAACATATCTACCACAGGCGAAAAATCCTGTCCGGTAAATAAGTATAAAGCGAGAATAATTATCGTCCCAAGACCACCACCTACGGCTGCTTTTCGGCCTCTGGTCATACCACGACGGTCTTCGTAATTCGACGTATCGTCGTTTCTGTTAATCCACTTCATTGTAGTTTATTCGTTTATTGTTAGTAATTTTTAATAATTATATCGGAAAAATATAACTTGAAACGAAAATATTACCAGTCAATTTCCAGTTTCCCGAATTTTAGTAAATATTCATTTGCCAAAACAAAATGATTATTACCTATAAATCCTCTGTAGGCCGAAAGTGGCGAAGGATGAACCGACTTCAAAACCAGGTGTTTAGAAGAATCAATAAATGCACCTTTTTGCTGTGCATAATTACCCCACAAAATAAATACCAAATTTTCTTTTTCCTCTGCAAGAACTCTGATCGCTGCATCGGTAAAAGTTTCCCAGCCTTTTCCCTGATGTGATCCGGCTTGATGTGCCCGAACCGTGAGCGTAGCATTCAGCAACAACACACCCTGATTTGCCCATCGTGTGAGATTCCCACTTACAGGCATTGGTTTTTCGAGGCTTCTGTTTATTTCCTGAAAAATATTTACGAGCGAGGGTGGTTTTTCCACTCCATCATTCACAGAAAAACACAAACCATGAGCCTGACCGATGCCGTGATACGGGTCCTGCCCTAAAATTACAACTTTTACATCATCGAATGAACATGAATCAAACGCATTGAAAATCAACTTTGCAGGCGGGTATATAGTTTTTTTCTGATATTCCGCTCTGATAAAATCGGTAAGTTCTCTGAAATAAGGTTTTTCAAATTCCGTTTGCAAATGAGCTTTCCAGGATCGTTCGATTTTTACATCCATTAGATTAGGTATTGGTTAAGTGGTTGAGTGGTTGAGTAATTGAATCGACCACCATTAACTTTTTAATATTCAACTATTTAACTAAATCATTCACTGCATTTTTCAAATTGTCCATTGCTTCAACCAGCACGCTTCTGGGACAGCCGATATTCAACCGCAGGTGTTTTTCGCCACCAGGACCGAAAGTGGTTCCTTTATTCAACCCCAGTTTTGCTTTTTTCACCATAAAATCCTGCAATTGATTCGTATCCATATCCAACCCGTTGCAATCAAGCCATATAAGGAACGATGCTTCCGGAATCATCGGTTTGATCTGAGGTACATTCTTTTTAAGAAATTCAACTACAAAATCAACATTCCCCTGAATGTAATCGATAAGCTGTTTCAGCCATTCAGCACCGTTTTGGTAAGCAGCTTTGGCGGCAATGTAAGCAAAGATATTTCCATTGGCCAACTCTGAATTTTCGAGAAATTCGCTGAATTTTTTGCGGATAATTACATTTGGAATAATGTAGGACGAGCTGATCAGACCTGCCATGTTAAAGGTTTTGCTGGGCGCCATGTAAGTGATGCTGTTTTGCTCGGCAAGTTCGGAAACCGTAGCAAATGGAGTGTGCATATTTCCGGGAAGTGCCATATCGGAGTGAATTTCATCCGAAATCACCAAAATTCCGTGTTTGTAACATATTTCTGCTATACGTATCAACGTCTCTTTGTCCCAGGTGCGCCCACCCGGATTTTGCGGATTGCAAAGCAAGAAAAGACGGGTTCTACCTGTAATCTTTCGTTCAAAATCATCAAAATCCATTTCAAAACGACCATTCACTTCCTTCAACGGATTGAAAACTGCTTTTCGGTCATTTTTGGAAGGAACATTAATGAAAGGCGGATAAACAGGCGGTTGCACTATCACCTCATCGTTCGGTTGCGTGAATGCATTTACCGCGAATGCCAACCCGGGTACAATGCCCGGCAAAAACCCAAGCCAGCTGCGTTCCACTTTCCAGCAATGGTGATAATCAATCCATTTCAAAACACTCTCAAAATAATCTTCACAGGCAGCAGTGTATCCTAAAATCGGATGTTCAAGACGTTTGATAATTGAGTTTGTTATAAATTCCGGCGTGCGAAAATCCATATCTGCCACCCAAAGTGGGATTATATCGTCCGTTCCAAAAAGTAGTTTAAGTTTTTCAATTTTTATCGCACCAGTATTGTGCCTGTCAATAACTTCGTCAAAATTATACTTCATATGTTAAATATTGTTTTGTATTCTGGTATAAATATAGTAAAAATTAATGATCAAAATCTATTTAATCTCTATTGCTTTTCCTACCGATGCATTGGGTACCGGAATTCCCATCAGTTCTGCAAGAGTAGGTGCAATGTCTGTTGTATTTGCATTAAAAATCCGCTGAGATTTAATACCGCTTCCCATCAGATAAAAAGGAACATGTGTCATCGGACTGTTGGCTTCGCCCACTACCCTGCCCTTAATGTCCACTTCAACCCAGCCCGGCATCAGCGTAAGCACAATGTCGCCTGATGTGTTTTTGTGGTAGGAATTCCGAAATTTTGTCCGCACATCGCTTGATTCTCCTGAAAAACTCACCAAGCCCGATACTGAATATGCAGCCTGCACACCTTCAAATTCGGCCATAAATTCAGTAATCCGATTTTGAAACTCATTCAAATTCAGCTTTTTGTCCTCAATTTTCTTTTTATTCAAATAAATATTCTTGCCATAATAGCCCGAAACCCATTTTTCCTGTCCGTATATCGCCATCAGATACGTATTCAGCAATGCCAGTGCACGATCCGCGTTGAATAATCCGGCCGGAATTTGGTTTTTTCCAAGCTCGATTGGAGAATGAAAATCAGTTCCGCTTCCAACCAAAAACACCAGCACCCTGTCATTCCCTACAGTAGAAATAATCGATGAAAGCAGCGATTGAAGATTTCTGTCCAGACGGATGTACATATCTTCCTGTTCGGCATTAGTAAGCGAAGAAGCTATCTGGTTTGGGATTTTAACAGTATACTGAAGCAGTAGTAAATCGGTGTTTTTGTCCGTACCAAGCTGTTCATTGTCGAAAATTGATTTGGCTAATTCGGAGACCAACGCATTCGAAGCCGGAGTATTTTTCAGGTTGCTTTTTACAGTACTGCCTTCCCTTCTCTCAGTCGGATTATAACTGAAAGAAGCTGTACGGGAGCCTTTTGAAGTTGGATTCAAGTAAGTGGAAATGGATGCGGAAGGAATCCATCTTTCAGAAATCATCTGCTTGAAAGTGCCGTTTACATTCATCAAATCAGCCCAGCGAGAAAGTCCTTTAGAATAGTAAGTCGTTGTCACCCATTTGTTTGCCACATCATCAATCCATGTGACGGATGTTGCATTATGACCGCCCAACATAACTGCATCTTCCGGTTCAATGGCAATGCTATGAACCTGAGAAAGCGGATTGCTGAGAATTAATTCGTCAGAAATGGTTGACGAAAGCAATCTATGTGCAGAGAAATTATCCTTTGTCCCGATCCCGGCCTGGCTTTTATCAACCAAAACTGAAACAACCTGATTATCAAGGCGGTTGTAATGATAATCTCCGCTGATTCCGTGATAAAATGGAAATGTTCCGGTCACGAAAGTAGCAACATCAGCTGTGTTACCTGCCGAAACAATGTTGTGCTGCATTTTTTCGGCTACTGCACTTTCAGAAACAATTTTTCTGAAACCACCGGGCGTGAAGTATTTCCACATTTTTTGCAAATGATCGGCTTGCAAACCGTCAATTTTGATTCCTACAACCAAACGAGGCGGTTCTGACTGTTTTTCCTGCGAAAAAACGAATGAGCAACATACAATAAACAGGATGAAAAAATTGGATCGCATAATTCGATAATTCAGTTATTTCAAATTTGGCCGGACTAAATAATATTTGAGAACATATAATGTCGGACCTTACAGTTTTCCCTTCGTACTTGGCAATTGATAGTGGTATATATCGCGTTTTACTGCCATCTTGATCGATTTGGCAAGTGCTTTGAAAATTCCCTCGATTTTATGATGTTCGTTGTCGCCTTCTGCTTTGATATTCAGATTCATACGCGCTGCATCACTGAGCGATTTGAAGAAATGAAGCAGCATTTCAGTAGGCATATCGCCCACATATTCTCGCTTAAATTCGGCATCATAAACAAGCCAGGGGCGTCCACCAAAGTCAAGTACAACTGAGCAAAGGCAATCGTCCATCGGCAACGTAAATCCGTAACGTTCGATGCCTCTTTTATTACCCAAAGCGCTTAAAAGTGCCTCTCCAAGCGCAATTGCCGTGTCTTCAATGGTGTGATGTTCATCAACTTCCAGGTCACCTTTCACGATAATTTTCAAGTCGGCGCCAGAATGTCTTCCTATCTGATCAAGCATGTGATCGAAGAATTTCAAACCGGTAGAAATTTTTGTTTTTCCACTTCCGTCCAGGTCAATTTCAACCAGGATATCGGTTTCTTGCGTTTTTCTTTCCACCTTTGCAGTTCGCTGTCCGGCAAAAAGGAAATCAGTGATTCTGTCCCAATCAGTCGTCTGCAAAGCACAATATTCAACTAAATCATTACTTTCAACTATATTTTCATCGGCACTGATCAATATAGCTTTACACCCTAGATTTTTTGCTAATTCAACATCAGTAAGCCTGTCACCAATCACAAATGAATTGGCAAGGTCATATTCGTCACTAAAATAGTTTTTCAACATCCCTACGCCAGGTTTACGGGTAGGCAGATTATCTTCCGGGAACGACTTGTCGATGAAAATTTTATCAAAATAGATCCCTTCATTGGTCAACGTCTGCATCATTTTTCGCTGCACATTGTCAAAATTCTTCTGCGGATACACCGAAGTACCAAGGCCATCCTGATTGGTGACCATTGCCCATTCAAAGTCAAGTTTATGACGGATAAAATGAAGATTTCGAAGTACTGAAGGGAGAAATTCGAGCTGTTCGAGCGTGTCAACCTGGTAAGTCACAGACGGTTCTACGATTATCGTTCCATCGCGGTCGATGAACAGTACTCTCTTTGGTTTTTGAGACATATTGGAAAAAGATTTTGATTGCAATTTGTTTGGTAAAAAAACTGCCTATTTGACTTTTTTACAATGGGCAAAGATACGAAAAACCTTTGCAGAAATCATAAAAATGGTACCTTCTAAATGAAAAACTTTCCAAAAAACGATTAAATAATTACTTGTGGCAAACGTTGATTATGAAAAATTATATTCGTACCTTTGCACACGATTTCGGAAAAGTTTAAAATAAACATATTTCACTTATAATCAAGGTATTATTAAAATTATGGATTGGTTAAATTCACTGTTGTTTTCAGATGGTATTGCTCACACAATTCTCATCTATTCTTTTGTGATTTTCACGGGGTTATTATTGGGTAAAATTAAAATTTTCGGCATTTCGCTGGGCGCTACTTTTGTCCTTTTTATGGGAATTTTGGTTGGGCATTTCGGGTTTTCTGTTAATCACGAAATTTCGGATTTTATCAAAGATTTCGGATTGATTTTATTTATCTATTCCATTGGTTTGCAGGTTGGACCCGGTTTTTTCTCTTCATTCAAAAAAGGTGGAATCACGCTGAATCTTCTTGCAGGAGGTATCGTTCTGCTGGGTGTTTTAGTTACGATTGCTTTCTATTATATCCTGGACGGACGCGTGAGCATGCCCATGCTGGTGGGAATTATGTCAGGTGCTGTGACCAATACTCCCGGACTTGGAGCTGCACAGGAAGCACTTCGCCAGGCACATGATGCGGGGCAAATTACTGAAATTCCTCAAATCGCACTTGGTTATGCAGTGGCCTATCCGCTTGCTGTGGTCGGAATTATCACATCTATTATATTAATGCGCGTTATTTTCAGAGTTAATTTGAGTAACGAAGCAAAAGAACTTGAAAAAGACGATGAATCTTTGCAGGAAAAACCTGAAAGACTTACCATAAAATTTACCAACAAAGCAATTTCCGGCAAGACACTTCACCAAGTTAAACAAATAATTGGTCGCAAGTTTGTGATCTCGAGGATGATGCGCGACGATGAATTCTTTATTCCACAATCAGACACTATTCTCAAAACTGACGACATTCTGCTTACTGTAGCTTCTGTAGTGGACGCTGAGTCTATCATTGCTTTCATGGGTGAAAAATCCGAGATGAACTGGAAAGAATCTGAAAAACAGCTTGTTTCAAGACGTATCGTCATTACACGCAGTGAAATCAACGGAAAAACACTCGGGGATTTGAAACTCAGAACCATTTACGGTGTGAATATCACCCGCGTCAACCGTTCCGGAATCGACCTGCTTGGTTCAACCAATCTTGTGCTACAAGTAGGTGACCGCGTGATGGTTGTAGGTGAACTGGAAGCTATCAACAAAGTTGAAAAACTGCTTGGTAATGCCCTGAAAAAATTAAACGAACCACCTATCATCACAATTTTCGTAGGAATTTTCCTTGGAATATTGTTCGGAAGTATTCCATTCTATTTCCCCGGGATGCCGATGCCTGTAAAACTTGGTTTAGCGGGCGGACCACTGATTGTAGCAATTTTGATAGGTCGCTTTGGATACAAAATGAAGCTGATCACGTATACTACACTGAGTGCCAACTTAATGCTACGTGAAATCGGTATTACGCTTTTCCTGGCGAGCGTAGGGCTTGCTTCGGGTGGAAAATTTGTAGAAACCGTATTTACCGGAAACGGACTGATGTGGGTTGGGCTTGGTGTGGCCATCACTATGATTCCGCTCCTGATTATGGGCTTTATCGGCAGAAAATTTGCGAAAGTAAACTATTACACGCTGATGGGATTGATGGCGGGCAGCACAACTGATCCGCCTGCATTGGCTTACTCAAACTCTATAGCAGTCAACGATCAACCGGCTGTGGCCTACTCCACCGTATATCCACTTACAATGTTCCTGCGGGTGATTGCGGCTCAGTTATTAATTCTGATGTTTGTGTAAAACAGGCATAAGATTTTTTGATTCAAGATCAATAGATATAGAGGGCAAAGAGAATTTTTAATAACAAGGGCTATTTCTTTTTGATTATAGCCGTTTTGAAACATCGATGAAATAGTATATCTTTGTTCCCTGGTTAAATGACTCATAAATGTGAACTTTAGGCGG
>CAZIRA010000116.1:0-7765 GCA_964541615.1 uncultured Paludibacter sp. | reverse complement strand
AATTTAGATCTCTCAATTGCCGAAAACAGAATAATTCTAAAAAATTAATTTTAAAAGTAAATCGAACTACTCTGACCATATTTTAAATTTTAATACAATACAATGAAAAACAAGATTCCATGTTTTTTAGATGATTTTTTTCATCTAAAAAAGAGCTTTGCTCATTTCATGTTGCTGATTTGCTTTTTCTTCATGTCAGCAATTGGTTTTACTGCATCCGCAGAGAACAGTATCCAGTCTCAACAGATTAAAAGAACAGTGACCGGCACAGTGACCGACACTTCCGGCGAACCGCTTATTGGTGTAACCGTAAGAGAACAAGGTACTACTAACGGCACCATCACAAATGCTGACGGAAGTTATTCTCTCAGTGTCGGCAGCAATGCTGTGCTTACATTCAATTATGTGGGGTACAAACCTATATCTCAAAATGTGACGGGCACTACAGTGAATGCTGCTTTAGCCGAAGACGTAGAAACGTTGGAGGACTTAGTGGTAATCGGTTATGGTGTTCAAAAGAAAAGTGACGTAACCGGAGCGATGGTTAGCGTAGGCCAGAAAGAACTGAAAGCTATGCCGGTGCAGAATGCACTTCAGGCGATGCAGGGAAAGACGGCTGGTGTTGACATTACCTCAAACGAGCGTCCTGGTGAAATTGGTTCTATTAGAATTCGTGGTGAAAGATCGCTGAACGCTACTAACAGTCCGCTTTACGTAGTTGATGGTATTCCTCTTCTTGGAACTGGCATTGAAAACTTAAATGCAAATGACATTGAAAGCATTGACATCTTAAAAGATGCTTCTGCTACCGCTATTTATGGTTCTAGAGGTGCGAATGGTGTAATCCTTGTAACTACCAAAAGAGGAAAAAGCGGTACTTTGAGTCTTTCTTATGACGGTTCGGTTTCATTTGAAAGAATGTATGATAGAGCTGAAATGATGAATTCAAGCGAATGGCTTGATTACAGCCGTGCTGCAAGAATCAAAGCCGGAACTTACAACGGAGCAACTTCCATCTCCAAAGAAAACGATTTGGCTGTTTACGGTACAGATCCGTATGCTTGGGCTCAAATCGAAAAAGGCTGGGCTGGCGGTACTTGGAATGGCGCACTTGTTCCTTCCTACGACTGGGTTTCTCACGGACTACAAACTGCTTTGACGCATGAACACACAGTAAGTGCAAGCGGTGGAACTGATAAAATGCAGAATTATCTTTCTTTCGGATATTTGAAACAAGACGGTACTCAACCCGGACAGCAATATCAGCGCTATACAGCTAAAACCAGCATCGATATCACGCCGCTTGAGTGGGTAAAAATTGGTGCCAGCATGAATGTTTCTTGGGGTGATCAGGAATATGGTTATAACTTTAGAAAAAGTGTGACAGGTGCCAGTAACCTTTATTTTGCCCTACAAGGAATGCTTCCCTGGACTGTTCCGTATACTGACGATGGTGAATATATCCGTAATCCGGGAGGCGACGTAAATATTATCAACCCGATACGTGAAGCCGATCTGACCAGAAATCAGCGTCAGAATCTGCGTGCTTTCGGTAGCTTATATTCGGATTTTAATATTGGAAGTTTGGTAAAAGGTCTTGATGGACTAAGATACAGAATTCAATTTGGTCCTGATTTCAGAATCGGCCGTACAGGTATTGCTGATCCGGCAAACTCAATCAACGGCGATGGAAACAATATTGCTCAATACAATATCGATATCAGGAGATCCTGGACTTTTGACAATTTGCTTTATTACGATAAAGTAATCAACCGCCATTCTCTTGGTTTGACTTTACTTCAAAGTGCGTCTGCGTACCATACAGAAGGCTCAAGCATGAGAAGTTTTGTGAATTCAGCACAGGAACTCTGGTATAATTTGGATTCAAAAAGTGATATTAGAAGCTACGGATCATTCCTCACTCAAACGCAACTTCAATCCTACATGGTAAGAATGAACTATGGTTTTGCTGAAAAATATCTTCTTACAGCTTCCGGAAGATGGGATGGTGCCTCACAGCTGGCTCCTGGTCACAAATGGGATTTCTTCCCATCGTTGGCTTTGGGATGGAGAATGGATCAGGAAGAATTCATGAAAAGTGCTTCATGGGTTGATCAGTTGAAGCTAAGATTCGGTGTTGGTACTACTGGTAACTCGGCTATTTCAGCTTACGCAACAAAAGGTTCGGTTTCACCTAATTTCTATCACTTTGGAGAGGCTACTCTAAGCGGAGTAGTTGCTTCAGATCCATCGGCTGCAACTCCGGTTGTAATGGCTAACAACTCACTTGGTTGGGAAAAAACGACTCAGTACAACTTAGGAGTTGACTTTTCTTTCCTTCGTGGAAGGGTTTTCGGTAACATAGACCTGTACAAGTCATATACAAACGATCTGCTTATGACCAAAAGTCTTCCGGCACTTACCGGTTACCTTAGAACTTGGGCAAACGTAGGCAAAACCGAAAACAAAGGTATTGATATTACATTGAACACGTTGAATGTAAATACAAGGGATTTCAAATGGAATACAACATTCACATTCTCGGCAGATAGAAGTACGATTGTAGAATTATCTGACGGAAAAACTGAAGATATCAGCAACGGTTGGTTTGTAGGTGAATCAATTGGTTCACTGTACGGATACGTCTATGACGGAATCTGGAAAACCAGTGAAAAAGAAGAAGCTGCTAAATTCGGTAGAGAGCCAGGTATGATCAAAATCAAAGATTTGAGTGGTCCTGACGGAACTCCTGACGGTGTAATTGACGCCAACTACGACCGCATGATCCTTGGAAAAGTTCGCCCGGATTGGAACGGTGGGTTACTCAACACATTTAACTATAAAAATTGGGATTTATCAGTGTTTATCTATGGTCGTTTCGGATTTACAATGGAAACTGGCTCGGAAACACTCTCAGGAAGATTTGCTTCAAGAAAACTTGATTACTGGATTGCCGGAACTAATGAAGATGCATATTATTATGCACCTGGAGTAGGCGGCGAGAATGGTGATACATATAAAGAATCAATGAACTATCAGGATGGTTCTTTCGTGAAAGTAAGAAACGTATCTTTGGGTTATAATTTCAATTCAATTCAGTTGAATAAAATTGGTTTCAGTAATCTGAAATTATACGTACAGTGTATGAATCCGGGATTGATTTATTCAAAAATTGATTATCTCGATCCGGATTTGGGAGGATCTACATTTAATCGTAGTCTGGTATTTGGTGTAAACGTAAGTTTCTAATATCACAAAATCTTAATAATAATAAAAATGAAAAAGATATATAATAATTCAATCTTACTGTTGCTGGCAATGGTATTGAGTATCACATCTTGCCAAAACTTTCTTGATGAAGAATTAATCACGACAGAAAGTACACAGATGTTTGAGACGCAGGAAGGACTTGACAAACTGTCAATAGGTATTTATCAAAATTTAGAGTTCCATTTTAATTACGAGTGGGCTTATACAATCTGGCAGTACGGAACTGACGAGATGGCCGTAGGAAATGATGGTGCCCAGGAACCGTACAACAGCTATACTTCTGCATTTGATCCTGCCAGAGGAAACGGAATGGCTAACTTGTGGGACAATATGTACTCTGGTATTTCATCGGCAAATATTCTTGTGAAAAATGTACAAGGATTTTATGATAAAAACAGTGCAACATACAACACCAGATTAGGTGAAGGATATTTTTTCAGAGCTCACAATTACTTTAGATTGGTGCAGCAGTTTGGAGGAGTTCCTCTGATTCTAGAACCTGTTGTTGGTGCCAACACTGACTTTGTGAGAAATACTGCAGAAGAAACTTATGATCAGATAATCAAAGACTTCACAGAAGCCTATAATCTTCTTCCGGATGCTCCTGCTCAGCCTGGAAGACTTACCAAATGGGCAGCAGCTCATTTCCTGGCAAAAGCAAGCTTGTTCAGAGCAAGCGAGATCAATAGCACATGGAATGCTGCTTATAAAGATGCTGACTTGAATAATGTAATAAAATATGCTGGTGAAGTGATTACAAAACACCCGTTGACCAATGACTTTGTGGAACTCTGGAACTATACTGCGGCAAACGGAGCTAATGAGAAAGTTTCTGAAGTTGTGTTGGCAGCTCAGTTCTCAAACGATGCTACTTCACGCGGACGTTACGGAAATCAAATCCACCTTTACTATCCGTCAATCTATCAAAATCTACCAGGTTTAAGACGTGATATTTCTGGAGACAGAGAGTTTTCACGTTTGAGAACAACCAATTATGCGTTGGATGTATTTGACCGTGTAAACGATTCGCGCTTCTGGAAAAGTTTTATTACTACTTATAGATGTAACAATCCTAATGCAGCTCCTGCCTGGGGAGAATATGCTCCTGCAGGTAAACTTCCTGCAGACAAGAAATTTGCTGGTGGTGAAGTTGCAGTTAAGTACATTGTAAATGATGCTGGCGACACTCGTTATACCAGCACAAACATCAACAATCATGCTCCGCATACATTTGTAAGATATTTCAGCGGTGAAGCTCAATCTTATATCAATGCTCACGGAAACAATGGTTCTTATGCCACTAAAAGCAGATTCGTTGCTCTTAGTAAATTTAGAGATGGATCGCGTGAAAGTGTTGCTTCTCAGTTTGGACAAAGAGACGGAATTCTGGCCCGCTCTGCTGAAGATTACTTAATGGTTGCCGAAGCTTATGTTAGGCAAAATAAATTTGCCGAAGCTTTACCCTATATCAATAAATTGCGCGAAAGAGCAGGGTATAGCGCTGGTGAAGACAGAAGCAAACACGTAGATGGCGGACAGGCGTATCTGAATAATTCTAATATTACTGTAAAAGGCGATGGTGGTAGCGGTCTGAACAATGGATTTGCTGTGTATTCAAACACAAATACATACTACGAATCCAACAATATTGCAGCTCCAACTACAGAAAGCACAAAACCGAGCATGACTTTCGCATCTGTTGCAGACATTCTTAGTTCTACTAAAGAATTCTATACTGTTCTGGGTGCATCAAGTGATATGGATAAAATGTTAGTTTTCTTAATGAATGAAAGGTCAAGAGAATTGATGGGTGAACTTATCAGATGGCCGGATTTGGCAAGAACAAAACAGCTTGAAAAACGCTTCAAAGCATTTAATGATGGTGTTTTGATAACCGGTTCTGACTTTAGAGCTGACAAGCATTATCTGCGCCCAATTCCTCAGACTTTCTTAGATGCAGTTACAAAAAATGGTAACGCACTTACTCCGGATGAAAAACAAGAAATGCAAAATCCCGGATGGTAAAAAAGTTTTTATACATCAACGTTAGTTCTTTTGAATAGAATTGATTTATTAATTTCATGTCGTTTGTTTTCACACTTTAATTTTGCTCTGCTGATTTTTTCGGCAGAGCAATTTTATTTTGATTACATAATTATCGGTTTGAAAAAGTCTTAAATCATTTTTTTTGAAGAGTTAAAACAGAGTCGGCATTGAGTGCATAAATTGATAAAAATACTATGAAAATTGATAAATATGCTGTTGCTTAATTGCATGATTTATATAAAGGTAGTAATTTTATGCCATATCTTATTTTCGTGAAAACATTTACAAACATGAACAAACACATCGCATCTTTTTTCTGGATATTGCTCGGAAGTCTAATTGTTTCGTTTCCTTTGTTGGCACAAAAAAAGAAAGAGGTTATCAACGATTCCAATACGCCGTTGCACCTGTTGCAGCCGGACTATAAAAATCCCTACGGGGTTGTGGATAAGAATAATGTGAAAAAAGACCTCGATCGCATTTTGAATTATCTTGAAGCAGAAACTCCGTTTGTGGTTGAAAACAAAGAAACAGGGAAAACATACACAGATATTGCCAAACTAGATCAAAATGCTCAGTTGAAGCGAGGATCATTCCGATTAGCCAGCTACGAATGGGGCGTAACCTACGCAGCTATGCTTGCTGCAGCAAAAGCAACGGGCGATCAGCGGTATGCCGATTACGTATACAATCGTTTCAATTTCCTTTCCAAAGCAGCTCCCGAATTCAAAAAACTGATGAATGATTACGGCGTCATCGATCCGCAAATGCGTCAAATACTCACTCCGCACGCTCTTGATGATGCAGGAGCCGTTTGTGCTGCTATGATCAAAGCTTCCCGCGAAAACAAAGATTTACAACTCCGGCCGCTGATTGACAATTACATCAACTATATTATGTTTGACGAGTACCGTCTGTTCGACGGCACATTTGCACGCAAACGCCCGCAGATGAACACGGTATGGCTGGATGATATGTTTATGAGCATTCCGGCAATTATTCAAATGGGAAAACTCACTGGCGAAAGCAAATATTTCAATGAAGCAGTAAAACAGATCATCCAATTCACTGACAGAATGTGGGTAGAAGAAAAGGGACTTTTCCGCCACGGCTGGGTAGAATCCATGCAGAATCACCCATCTTTCTTCTGGGGAAGAGCCAATGGCTGGGCTATACTCACGCTTACCGAAGTGCTCGACGAACTCCCAGCCAGTCATCCTCAAAGAGACAAAGTGCTTTCATTGCTTCAAAAACACATCAACGGAATCACCACGTACCAGTCTGGTGAAGGATTCTGGCATCAGCTTTTGGACAAAAACGATTCATACTTAGAAACTTCAGCTACTGCAATATTCACTTACTGCATTGCTCACGCTATCAACAAAGGATGGATTGATGCCGTAGTTTACGGGCCAACCGCCATGCTTGGCTGGAATGCAGTATCTACCAAAATCAACTCACTCGGACAAGTGGAAGGAACCTGCGTGGGAACCGGAATGGCATTTGATCCGGCGTTTTACTATTACCGGCCGATCAGTGTATATGCTGCTCATGGATACGGTCCTGTGATTTGGGCAGGAGCCGAAATGATTACGCTGCTTGAAAAACAGCATCCGAAAATGAATGACAATGCCGTACAATTTTACTCCGACGAACAGAAAACCAACGCTCCGATTTTTAGTGTAAACGACCGTTCCCGGCCGGATGAAATGGTAGCAGGTAGTTCCCGCAAAAACGAAAAAGCACCCGTGGTGTTTATCATTGGTGATTCTACTGCCAAAAACGGTCGCGGAAAGGGTGACGGGGGCCAGTGGGGCTGGGCAAGTTTTATCGAACAGTTTTTTGATTCAACCAGAATTTCGGTGGAAAATCACGCATTGGGCGGACGAAGCAGTCGTACATTCTACACCGAAGGACTTTGGGATAAAGTGCTTCCGGGATTGAAAAAAGGTGATTATCTTTTTATCCAATTTGGGCACAACGACGGCGGACCGCTCAACACAGGACGTGCACGCGCATCTCTCAAAGGCATTGGGAATGAGTCTGAAACCGTGATCATGGAAAGAAACGGCGGACCGGAGGAAGTTTTCACGTTTGGTCATTATTTACGGATGTACGTTCGCCAGGCCAAAGCAAAAGGTGCCATTCCAGTCATTCTTTCTCACACTCCCGGTAATTCCTGGGAAAATGGAAAAATGATCCGCAACAGTGAAACATACGGAAAATGGTCAAAAGAAGTGGCTGATCAAGAAGGTGTATTATTCATAGATATGAACGATTTGGCAGCCAAAAAATGTGAAGCGATTGGTCAGGAAAAAACCAAAGAATTGTTCATTGACAGAGTCCACACATCACGCGAAGGCGCATTGCTCAATTGCGAAGCATTGATCGAAGGAATCAAAGCAAATCCGGATTTTGGATTGATTAAATTTTTGAAATAACAGTGAGA
>CAZIRA010000115.1:6432-7894 GCA_964541615.1 uncultured Paludibacter sp. | reverse complement strand
CACTTTATGGGCTATCGTTACGGTTTGTTCAATTATGCCACTAAAACCACAGGCGGTTACGTAGATTTCGACTATTTCAACATCAATTACAACAACTAAATATCATGAGAAAGATAAAAAAAAACTTATTTCTGCTAAGCCTGATTGGGTTAATGACCCTGAATCCATTGGTGGAAATGAAAGCGCTGAAGAAGCAGGTACCCAACATTCCGGTATTCACCAGTTACGTCTATCAGGGTGAAGATCAGGTGTATGAAAATAATCCGCTGAAGCCGGATGAATTCTACAATCCCATTTTGCAGGGCTGCTATCCCGACCCGTCCATTACCCGAAAAGGCGATGATTATTACCTGGTTACATCTACTTTTGCCATGTTCCCGGGAGTTCCTATTTTCCATTCGAAAGATTTGGTGAACTGGACGCAAATCGGTCATGTGCTCGACAGAAAATCGCAGCTGAAAGTGCAGGATACAGGCATCAGTGCCGGAATTTACGCTCCTTCCATCAAATACAATGCTAATAATGAAACGTTCTACATGATTACCACGCAGTTTGCCGGCGACATCAACAACATGGTGGTAAAAACAAAAGATCCGTTTCAGGGCTGGAGTGAAGTTTACAAGCTGAAATTCAACGGAATTGACCCGTCGCTCTTCTTCGACGACAACGGAAAAGCCTACGTGGTTCACAACGATGCGCCGGACCGTGGAAAAGAACTCTACAACGGTCACCGCGTGATTAAAATCTGGGAATACGATGTGGAAAATGACCAGGTTATTGCCGGAACGGATAAAATTATCGTGGATGGCGGTGTGGATCTTTCCAGAAAACCAATCTGGATCGAAGCGCCGCACATTTACAAAAAAAACGGCATTTACTACCTGATGTGTGCCGAAGGTGGAACAGGCGATTGGCACAGCGAAGTGATTTTTACGAGCGAAAATCCGATGGGACCCTACGTTCCTGCTCCGAACAACCCGATTTTATCGCAACGCTACCTCAACTCAAACCGCGCCAACAAGGTGGATTGGGCAGGTCATGCCGATCTGGTGGAAGGTACTGACGGAAAACATTACGGTGTATTTCTGGCCATTCGCCCGAATGAAAAAGGACTGGTAAACACCGGTCGTGAAACGTTTATCCTCCCCGTGGACTGGAGCGGCAAATATCCCGTGTTCGAAAACGGACTGGTACCCATGGAACCGAAGCTGAAAATGCCGAAAGGTGTGGAGAATAAAACCGGAACGGAAGGATTTTTTCCCAACGGAAATTTCACTTTTGCCGACAATTTCACAGCGCCGAAACTCGATTACCGCTGGATTGGGATGAGAGGTCCGCGTGAAGATTTCATCACCACCTCTAAATACGGATTGAGCATCAAACCTTTTGCTGTAAGCATCAAAGCAGTTGCACCGGTTTCCGCACTTTTTCAGCGCCAACAGCACCAGCACTTTACCGCCAC
>CAZIRA010000115.1:5041-6332 GCA_964541615.1 uncultured Paludibacter sp. | reverse complement strand
GCCAATGATGCTAAACCGTAACATGTTATGAGAAAAAAGTATGATTATTAGGAACTAATTTAAAATTCTAAAAAATAAAAATATGAACAAGAGAAATTTTATTACGGGCATTATTTTGTTGTTGCTCCTGTCTGTAAGTGTAAATGGACAGAGCAATAAGAAAGCAACTAAATTAAAAGCGTTGAAAAATGCTTATACAGAAAAATTCCTGATTGGAACAGCAAGTGATTTGCAAGGATTTTCTGAAGCGGAGTTGGCGAATATTAAGACGCATTACAACGTTATAACACCAGAGAACAGCATGAAACCGCAGTCACTTCATCCTTCAGTGGATAAATATAACTTTGGAATTGCTGATTCTTTGGTTGACTGGTCTATGAAAAATGGATTGAAGGTTTGGGGTCACACGTTGTTGTGGCATGCTCAAACGGCACCTTGGTTTTTCCAGGCAAATGCCGAATTGGAAGAAGCGCCGAGACCAAGGCCTGCTTTTCAGCCAAATCAGCCCAGAGCTCCACGGGATCCCAATGCTCCCCGCCCCAGCATGTCTGAAATGTGGTTGCGAAGCGTCAGCGGACCTTTGGCATGTCGTGACGTTGCTTTGGAACGTTTAAAAAACCACATTATGACGGTAGCCGGACGTTATAAAGGCCGCGTAATCGGATGGGATGTGGCTAATGAATCGATAGAAGACGGAGGTGATGGTACAACTGAAAATTTGCGTAATTTCAGCTGGTACAAGGTCGTTGGACCCGATGTGCTGACCCTGGCTTTCAAATGGGCACGCGAGGCAGATCCTGATGCAGAATTATATTACAACGATTACAATATTGAGCAGGGCGCAGTAGAAAACAAAGGCAAACACGCCAGTTCGATGTTACTTCTCAAACGTCTTATTGCTGAAGGTGCTCCAATTACCGGCGTGGGCATTCAGGGACACTGGCACCTGGACACAAACCTGGAAGATGTTGAAAAAGCCATAGAGAATTACGCATCCCTTGGATTGAGGGTTGCGATTACCGAGCTTGATGTTACGGCAACAGGTAACAACAGTGGCGCCTTCGACGTAAGTACAGGCAGAAGAGATATTCCGGCTGAAAACTACCTGAAACAGGCTGAAGTTTACAAAAAGTTGTTTGAGATTTTTATGCGTCATTCGGACGTGATTGACCGCGTAACGTTATGGGGAGTAAGCGATACCCGTTCGTGGCGTCGTGGACAGGATGCACTTTTGTTTGATGGAGAGTTGCAGCCCAAACCGGCATTTCATGCTGTTATTGAAGCAGGTAAA
>CAZIRA010000115.1:0-4941 GCA_964541615.1 uncultured Paludibacter sp. | reverse complement strand
TAAATACAATGAAAAGTAAATTATCCCGAGTGGGTTTATTGATTATTTGTTTTTTTTCATTTTTGGTCTTTAATTCTTTCCGGGAAAAAACTGCAAAACCGATTTATCTCAACACATCCTATTCATTCAGGGAACGTGCTGTAGACCTTGTTTCGCGCATGACGACGGATGAAAAAATCAGCCAGTTGGGAAATACGATGCCACCCATACCTCGATTGGGAGTAAATCATTACGATGTTTGGGGAGAAGCCTTACACGGAGTGATGGGTCGAAACAACAACAGCGGAATGACCGCTACTTCATTTCCAAACAGCGTGGCAGTAGGCGCTACCTGGGATCCAGAGCTGATTAAACGTGAAGCCTCAGTTATTTCTGATGAGGCACGAGGTTTCAATCACGATTTGATATTTACGCTTACTTATTGGTCACCGGTGATTGAGCCTGCGCGCGACCCGAGATGGGGAAGAACAGCCGAAACGTTCGGTGAAGACCCGTTTCTTGTTTCCGAAATAGGCAAAGGTTTTATCCAGGGAATGATGGGCAATGATCCTGTTTACCTGAAAACTGTTCCGTGCGGAAAGCATTATCTGGCAAATAATTCCGAATTCAACCGCCACACCGGCAGTTCGAACATGGACGAAAGGGATATGCGGGAATTCTATCTGGCACCTTACCGAAAACTCATCCGGGAATACAAACTTCCGTCCATTATGACTGCCTACAATGCTGTAAACGGTGTTCCTGTTTCGGCCAGCCGGTTTTTGGTGGATACTATTGCCCGAAAAACATACGGTTTGGATGGTTACGTGACCGGCGACTGTGGTGCCATCGACGACATTGTACGAGGACATTTTTATACGAAAAGTTTTGAAGAAGCAGCTGCCATGGGCTTGAAATCGGGTGTGGATTCCGATTGCGGCGGCGTTTATCAGAATCACATTCAGGGAGCATTAAAAAATGGATTACTGACCATCGGCGATATTGACCGCGCACTGATCAATCTTTTTACCATCCGCATGAGGTTGGGCGAATTTGATCCGAAAGCGAAAGTTCCATTTGCCGGTATAAAACCGGGTATTATCAATGACCCGTCGCACCATAATTTGGCTATTGAAATTGCCGAAAAAACACCGGTGCTTTTAAAAAACAACAAACTGGCTCAATCCGGCGAAAATGCATTGCCAATTAATCTGACAAAGATAAATAAAATTGCTGTTTTGGGACCTCAGGCAGATAAGGTGGAGTTGGGCGATTATTCCGGGCCGGTCGAACCGGAGTTGCGAATTACACCTCTCCAGGGCATTCGGAGTTACATTGCAAACAACAACCTGAGTACGGAAGTTATTACCCGTTCGGGTGGAAATACCGACCGTCGCACCGACTTTTTTTCAATGACCGGTTTTTCTACCATTTCAGACGGAAAAGTTAAGATGGATTTTGACGCAACAAAATTTGACGAAGCGGCAAACGGAGTCATCGCTTCTTACCGGTTTGGGCAAAACGTTTTGCAGGGAATCAAGGACGGCGACTGGACTTTGTACAAAAACGTGGATATTTCAAATGTGGATTCCATCCGGTTGAACACGGGTGTTTCGGGTGATGGTGGTATTCTGGAAGTAAGAGTTGGTTCTGCCTCCGGCAATATTCTGGCTTCGCAGGAAATCAAACCGTTGCAAAACCGTGGAAATTTAAGAAATTCGGGTAGAAATCAAATTATTCCGGTAAAAATAAACAACCTGGGAATTTCAGGACCGCAATCATTGGTTTTGGTCTATAAAGAAGCTCCCGGCTCCGGCATTGATCAGGAAACGCTTGATATGGCAGCCTCGGCCGATGTCGCATTGATTTTTGTAGGTACCGATCAATCCACAGGTCGCGAAGAATCCGACCGTTTTTCACTAAAACTTCCCGGAAACCAGAATGAATTAATTCAGGCTGTAGCCGCAGTCAATCCCAACACTATCATTGTCATGCAGACTATGGGCATGGTGGAAGTGGAGCAGTTCAGAAATCTGCCAAATGTCTCCGGTATTATATGGACAGGCTACAACGGTCAGGCACAGGGCGAGGCCATGGCTAAAATTCTCTTCGGCGATGTAAATCCGGGTGGTAAACTCAACGTTACGTGGCATAAATCCCTAAGCGATTTGCCTGATTTGAACAATTACACCCTACGCGGCGATGGCTCTAACGGAAGAACTTACTGGTACTACAACAAGGATGTATCCTACGAATTTGGCTTTGGAATGTCCTACACCACGTTTGAATATAGTAATTTCAAAATCAATAAAACGGAAATCACACCCAACGACAAAGTTACTGTCAGCGTGGATATTACCAATTCCGGAAAAATGGATGGCGACGAAGTGGTACAGATTTATGTGAAAACTCCGGACAGTCCCTCATCGCTGGAGCGACCGGCAAAAAGGCTGAAAGGCTTCAAACGGGTAACCATTCCCCGCGGACAGTCCAAAACCGTTTCCATCGAAATCGACTGTGCCGATCTTTGGTTTTGGGATGCTGAAAATGACAAAATTACATTTGATCAGGGAAAATATATTTTCGAAATCGGAGCATCTTCCAAAGACATCCGTGGAAGTGTGCAGGCTAATCTGAGCGGTACGTACAAACCTGTGCTGACAACCGTTGTGGCAGAAAGCGACCTGTCTGTACTGAAACCCGGAAACACCATTCAAACCCGTGTTTCAGCAGCCTTGTCGGATGATAGTTTTTTAGATATTTCCAAAGCAAAAGTCAGTTACAGGTGCAATAATCCTTCGGTCGCTGCTGTGGATGCAAACGGGAAAGTAACGGCTGTAGGAGTTGGTGTGGCTACCATTTTTGCAGATGTGACAGTTGACGGAACGACTATTTCGGGCAGTTATCCGATAAAAGTGATGCCCGATCTTACTCCAAAATCAATCTCTGTGAATGGAAAACCGGTACCTGATTTTTCCAAAGACACCAAAGCTTATAGCTACCTGCTCGACAAAAAATCGAAAATTCCTGAGGTTAAAGCTGCAGCCATGTTTACGGGAATTCGGGTAGATATCGAACAAGCAGAAAGCGTACCCGGAACAGCCATTGTAAGGATGATTGACGATGTTACCTCAGAAATAAACACCTATTATTTGAATTTTGATGTAAAATCCGCCGGTGATGAATTCAACGGAAATACATTAGGCAATCAATGGCAATGGATTCGGGAAGATCCGATGACAAATTCGCTTTCTGAAAAATCGGGTTCTCTGACTATTACCAGCCAGCCCGGAGATGTGTCAGAACGCACCAACAATGCCAAAAACATCCTCCTGCAAAGCACCAACAACGATTGGACCATCGAAACAAAACTGACTGCATCGAGAGTGCCTTCACAGCCCGAAAATGCAGGAATTCTGGTTTATCAGGACGATGATAATTTTGTAAAACTGATGTTCCGCGCTGTTGTGAAAACCTCTCAGATGGGCAGACCGGGCGCTCCGGTTCAGGCTGGAACCATCGATCTGATGATAGAAGAAAACGGTATTTCTAAATCATTTGCCACTTTCAATGTGCCGAACCCTGTAACAGATGGCAATCCGCTCATTCTCAGACTGGAAAAGAAAGGAAGTCTCTACACAGCCTATTATTCATTGGATGGAAACAAGTTTGACATGCTCGGCTCGGCAGTTGCATTGCTTAAAGATATCCGCTCCGGATTGATAGCTTGCGACGGAATTATTACGCAGTACATGAAAAGCATTTTCTGGTTCGATTCGGATACCACCAAGCCCGATTCTCCTTTCAATGTCTCGTTTGATTATTTCAGAATTACTAATAATGGTTTGAAAACCAAATAAATACAAATATCATGAAAAAATTAAATTCTTTTCTCTTTCTAACTTTTTTTGCCGGTACATTTTTCGGATTCATGCAGATAAATGCACAGGTGGTGGAAGATTTTAAGACTTCCAAAACGACTCAGATTGGTAAAAATTTTCCGCAGGTAAACTCTGAAGGAAGAGTGCGTGTGCAAATATCAGCACCGGATGCCAAACTGGTGCAGCTCGATATTGGCGCTGTCAAATACGATTTGAAAAAGGATGAAAACGGAGTCTGGACCGGTGAGTCTGCTCCGCAGGATGAAGGTTTTCACTATTACCAGTTAAACATCGACGGTGCTTCGGTTCCCGATCCGGGCAGTTTGTACTACTACGGTGCTTCCAGATGGGGCAGCGGAATTGAAGTTCCGGCACACGATCAGGATTTTTATGCTTTAAAAAATGTACCTCACGGACAGGTTCGGGAGCACATTTATTACTCCGAAGTAAATAAATCCATGCGTCGCTGTTTTGTTTACACTCCTCCCGGATACGATAAAAACACAAAGAAAAGGTATCCTGTGCTCTATCTTCAACACGGTGGCGGTGAAAATGAAACCGGCTGGTCATCGCAGGGACATGCCAATCTCATCATGGACAACCTCATTGCCGAAGGCAAAGCAAAACCTTTCATCATCGTAATGGACAACGGCACCTGGACAATGAGTGGTCCCCGAAGAACCGAAGGCGGCACCTGGCCACCTACAGGTTGGGCGGATGGATTTATGAACACCCTTTTGAAAGACATCGTACCTATGATTGATGCAAGTTACCGCACCATTGCCAATCAGAAAAACCGCGCTATGGCCGGGCTTTCGATGGGCGGCATGCAGACCCGCATGATTACTCTGGCTAACCCGGATGTGTTCTCACAAGTAGGCATGTTCAGCGGCGGAAGCATCAGCCCGGATGACGTGAATAAAGCGCCCGGATTCAAAGAAAAAGTGAAACTGCTTTTTGTGAGCTACGGCAGCTACGAGCTGGATAATCCGAGAACGAACATGAACGGAGGGCCGAAAGAAAATACAGATAAACTGAAAGAAATGGGTATGAACACGCACTTCTATGTTTCTCCGAAAAC
>CAZIRA010000114.1:0-7951 GCA_964541615.1 uncultured Paludibacter sp. | reverse complement strand
GATAAACCCTCGTATTAATCTGAATATCAGAAAGATACGAGGGTTTTGCATTTGTTTACTGAAACATTTTAACCGATGTAGCTTTAATTATTTACTTTTTTTTCTACAACTTTTTGGCTTGAACCAATGTTAAATCAACAAACATATCGAAACTTATATTAATATGCTTACATGTGCTGGCTATTGCTGCTTATGTATTGATATTCAGTGTTGCTTCTCAAAAAAAGATGCCATCAAGACGCTCAACCAAACTGCAACTGAAAATCGACCACAACGGTCAATCGCTGATTGCAGATGGTTCAGACTTTATTGTTGTGACAGCAGAAGTGACTGATGACAGTGGCAATGTAAAACGCCTGGCGAAAGACAACCTGTTTTTTACAGTAGAAGGCGAAGGAAAAATCATTGGAGATGCGCAGATTGGAGCTAATCCACGTGCTGTTGAGTTTGGTTCTGCACCGGTTTTAATCCGTTCCACAAAAACGCCCGGAAAAATAAAAGTGAAAGTCAGAATGCTGTATGAAGGTGCTCACTCGGCTACTCCGGCAGAAATTGAATTTGAAAGCATCTCTTCGGCTCATACATTTGTTTATTTAGAAGAAGAGGGCGGAAAAAACTTAAAATCCTCGCAAACACAAACGAACAAATCCGGTCAGCCGCTAACTGATGAGGAGATAAAAAAAGCACTTGACGAAGTGGAAAAACAACAAACAGATTTTGGAATACAAAAATAAAAACTATGGAATTCAGAGAAATTGGAAAAACAGGGATGAAGGTCTCCCCGTTGAGTTTTGGAGCCTCATCATTGGGTGGAGTTTTTCATTCTTTCCGTGAAAATGAAGGAATTGACGCCGTGTATGCAGCAGTTGAGAATGGAATAAATTTTATCGATGTTTCCCCTTATTACGGGCATCTGAAAGCCGAAATGGTGCTGGGGAAAGCACTGAAAAACATCGAAAGAGACAAATATTACCTTTCTACGAAAGTGGGAAGATACGGCAAAGACGGCCAGAATTTCTGGGATTATTCCTCTGAAAAATCGATCGAAAGCGTTTACGAAAGTTTGGATCGGCTGAACATCGACTACATCGATTTAATCAATGTGCACGACATCGAATTTGCCGATCTGGAGCTCGTTTGCAAAGAAACGTTGCCGGCTTTGGTTGATTTGAAGAAAAAAGGGATTGTAAAACATGTTGGGATCACGAATCTGACTTTGCGTCATTTTGAATATGTGATAAAGCACGTTCCGGCAGGTACGGTTGAGTGTGTTTTGTCCTTCTGCCATTACTCGCTCAACGACGATGCACTCGTTGATTACCTCGATTTCTTTGAAGAAAACAGTGTCGGCGTCATTAATGCATCACCATTTTCGATGGGACTTCTTACCGAGAGAGGCGCTCCGGGCTGGCATCCGGCGCCCGAACCGCTGAAAGCACTTTGCAGAAAAGCAGTTGAACATTGCAAGAGCAAAGGTGAAAACATCGAGAAACTGGCTGTTCAGTTTGCTGTTGCCAATCCACGAATTGCCACGACTTTATTCAGCACTACGCGCGTTTCATCTGTACTTCAAAACATTGAGTGGGCGAATGAACCGATGAATGAAGAGCTTCTGCAGGAAGTCCAATTGATTCTTGAGCCTCGTCTCAGGGATACATGGTTAAACAGTTAATCCAACAAATCTGTTTACAAGTCAACCATTTTATTGAGATATCATTAAATTTCAAAAAAACAATTCAGCTAAAATGAAAGCAGTAAATATAACCGAAGCCGGAAAAGTCGCGTTGGTAGAGATTGAAAAACCGGTTTTGAAATACGGAGAAGTATTGTTAAAAATAAAATACATAGGCTTCTGCGGTTCAGATTTGAACACATTTTTGGGGAAAAATCCGATGGTGGTGCTCCCTGTGATTCCCGGACACGAAATCAGTGCCGTTGTGGAAGAAAAAGGAGAAGGCGTGCCGGAAGATATCCGGATAGGAGTAAATTGCACGGTAAATCCGTACACCAGCTGCGGACGCTGTCCATCTTGCAGAAACGGCAGACCCAATGCCTGTCAATTCAACCAAACCCTAGGTGTACAGCGCAACGGAGCCATGAGCGAGTATATTGCAGTTCCATGGCAGAAAGTTATAGCTGACACTGGCATTTCGAGCAAAAAATTTGGTCTGGTGGAGCCGATGAGCGTAGGTTTTCATGCGGTTTCCAGAGCAGAAATAACAGATTTGGATTTCGTGCTGGTGATTGGATGCGGAATGATCGGAGTTGGAGCGATTGTGAGGGCTGTTTTGCGTGGTGCAAGAGTTATTGCAATGGATATTGATGACAAAAAAATGGCTTTGGCAAAGAGTCTCGGTGCTCATTTTACCATCAATTCCATGGATGAAAATGTGCATGACCGATTGATGGAGATAACATCCGGCACAGGTCCGGATGTAGTGATTGAAGCCGTCGGCTCACCCGTCACCTATCAAATGGCTGTCAACGAAGTTGCTTTTACGGGCAGAGTGGTTTGCATCGGTTACGCAAAATCTGAAGTATCTTTTGAAACCAAATATTTTGTCTCCAAAGAGATGGATATCCGCGGTTCCAGAAACGCGCTTCCGGAAGATTTCAGGGCAGTAATTGAATATTTTAAGCGCAACGATGTGCCTTCAGAACTTATCAGCGCCGTATTTCCTCCTGAAAAAGCACAGGAAGCATTGGAGTATTGGGCAGAAAATCCGGGTAAAGTTTTCAGAATATTAGTTGAATTTTAAATAAAATGGAATACACAATCATCGATGCTCACGCACATTTGTGGCTCAAACAAGACACAAAGGTCAACGGGCAGGTAATAAAAACACTGAAAGACGGGCGGTCGCAATTCATGGGCGAAGTCGTTCAGATGGTGCCTCCATTCATCATTGACGGGAAAAACACAGCTGAAATTTTCCTTTCGAACATGAATTATGCTCAAGTTGCAGCGGCGGTGCTCACTCAGGAATATATTGACGGTCTTCAAAACGACTACCTTTGGGAAGTTCAGAATAAATATCCCGACCGATTTTTGAGTTGCGGATTGATAGACGTTCGCGAGCAGGACTACGTGGAGCAAGCCGAAAATCTGATAAAACAGGGATTCAGGGGAATAAAGCTTCCGGCCAATCGATTTACTTTTTCGGAAGGTCGTATCTTTCTCAACAGTCCCAAAATGATGCAGGTTTTTAAAATGATGGAAGCTCGCGATGTCTTCCTTTCTATCGACCTGATGGATGGCAATGCTCAGACTTCAGAATTGAAAGAAGTGATAACCGAGTATCCCAATTTGCGGGTTGCGATCGGACATTTCGGAATGGCTACGCGCCCTAACTGGCAAGACCAGATCAAACTTGCCCGCTACCCGAATGTAATGATAGAATCCGGTGGAATCACCTGGCTCTTCAATGATGAATTTTATCCGTTCAAAGGTGCAGTTTGGGCTATTAAAGAGGCAGCATCTTTGGTTGGAATGGAAAAACTGATGTGGGGATCCGACTATCCGCGCACCATTACTGCCATTACTTATCGGATGTCGTATGATTTTATCTTGAAATCCGACTTGCTGAACGAGGAAGAAAAATGGCAGTTCCTTCGTCTAAACGCCAAGAAATTCTATAACTTTGAAAATTTAACAGACCTGCCATACATAAAAAACATGTCGGAATAGTAAAGAAAATTACACCCTATGGATCAGGAAATAATAAACCCGTTACGAGGAATTATCGTACCACTGGTTACCCCGCTGCTTTCGGGCAAACAATTGGATTTAAAAGGATTGAATAATCTTGCAGAACATGTAATCGATGGCGGAGTATCTGCTGTGTTTTTACTGGGTACTACCGGAGAAGCTCAGCATCTAAGCTATGAATTGAGGAGAGAAATGATCAAGAAAACCTGCACAATTGTCGGCTCCAAGGTTCCGGTGCTGGTTGGAATATCAGATACAAGCATTGAAGAGAGCGTAAAACTTACTTCCTTTGCGGCTGCATGCGGTGCCGAAGCAGTTGTGGCCACTCCTCCCTACTATTACACGCCCGGTCAGGACGAACTTGTACGCTATTACACCACTTTGACTGAAAATCTGGAACTGCCTCTCTATCTTTACAATATGCCTTCGAACGTAAAAATCAACATTGAGCATCAGACCGTATTGGAATTGGCAGAAAACCCGAAAATCATTGGGCTGAAAGACAGCTCTGCCAATGGAGTTTACTTCCAGAAACTGCTCAATTCTTTCAAAAACAAACTATTTACACTGGTTGTAGGACCGGAAGAGATGACTGCAGAAACTGTTTTGATGGGAGGTCACGGCGGTGTGAACGGAGGAGCTAATATCTATCCAAAATTATATACCGAACTTTACAAAGCAGCTGCCAATCGCGATTTTGAAACCATTCAACGCCTGCAACCAATAGTCATGGAAATCAGCACCACCTACTACACAGCCGGCAAAAATCCGTCGAGCTACCTGCGTGGTTTGAAAGCTGTGCTCGACATGAAAGGAATCTGCAGCGGTGTGCTGGCCGATCCGTATTTTGAATTCGGAAGCATTGAAAAAGAAGTTTTAGCAGCTGGTATGAAAAGTATTGACAAAAAATTAAAGGAAGCAGGAATCTTGTAAAAAAGCAAAAAATTTGCTTACTTTTGTCTTTCAACCTTATTTTGAGAAAAGAAGTAGATCCATTTCACCAGAATAAGAAAGTTTAGATACTCAAATTACCGGAGTATCAAAAACTTTGTTGTACATTCATCTGTTTTTATTATAGCTATAAAATATAAAATATGGAAAAATGAAACCTTTTCAGCGATTAATTCAGATTCAGGCAGAAAAACACGGCGACAAAACGGTTATGTACGACCGCAACAAGCTGACCGACCCATGGACAAGTATCAGTTGGAGCGTGATGAACGACTCAGTCAACGCAGTGGCAAAAGCGCTGCTTGAACTCGGCGTCAAACCGCAGGACCGGATTGCTCAATTTTCGCAAAACAAATCGGAAAATCTCATTGTGGATTTCGGGGCATACAGTATTCGTGCCGTTGTAGTACCGATTTATCCCACTTCTTCGCAGGCTCAGGTCGATTTTATCACCGGCGATGCTGGGACAGAAGTCATTTTTGTGGGCGGGCAAAAGCAATACGACATTGTGGTGGAAGTGATGAAAACGTCAAAACACCTTAAAAAAATAGTCGTTTTTGAAAAATCGGTTGAATTGAACAATACGGTTGATTCTATCTATTTTGAAGAATTCCTGGCAGTAGGAATTAAGTCGTTGAAAAACGAAGAATTAGAGCTTAGGCGTGCCGAAAGTAAAGAAGAAGACATGGCGTGTTTGCTCTACACGTCGGGCACAACGGGTAATCCGAAAGGGGTGATTATGACCCACATCATGTTCAACGAAGCGGTGCGCATACACCTCATCCGCCTCGCGCATGTGAAGGATAACGATGTTTCGCTGGCATTTCTGCCGCTTACGCACGTATTTGAGCGTATGTGGTGCTACTTTTTGCTGTATGTCGGAACTACAGTTTACATCAACCACAATCCGACCGAAATTCAGACCACCCTCAAAGAAGTGCGCCCAACGCTAATGTGCGCCGTTCCCCGTTTTTGGGAAAAGGTCTACGTCGGCGTGAAAGAAGTGCTGAGCGGATACACACCGACCAAGCTTGCCATCGTGACTTGGGCGCTTGAAGTTGGAAAAAAACACAACATCAACTACCTGCGGACTGGTAAAAAACCGGATTTCTGGCTTTCGCTGAGCTACAAAGTAGCTGAAAAACTGGTATACAGCAAGCTGAAAACTACCCTCGGACTGGAAAATGCCAAAACACTTCCGGTGGCAGGCGCTAAACTCTCTGATGAAATTACGCTGTTTTTCAGAAGCCTCGGTGTTCCTTTGGTATATGGCTATGGTCTTACAGAATCCACCGCTACCGTTACGTGCTTTGAAGATCAGTATGAAATTGGAACCGTAGGCTCGCTTATGCCGGATGTAGAAGCTAAAATCGGAGATGAAAAAGAGATATTACTCCGTGGAAAAACCATTACCAAAGGGTATTATCAAAATGCCGAAGCCAACGAAAAAGCATTTACGGCTGACGGATGGTTTCGCACGGGTGATGCCGGTGAAATCAGAGATAATAAAATTATTCTGACCGAACGGCTGAAAGACCTTTTCAAAACTTCCAACGGAAAATACATTGCTCCGCAAGAGATAGAAACGCGCCTTGGAACCGACAAATACATCGATCAGGTGGCAGTTATCGGCGATGAGCGAAATTACGTTACAGCCATTATTGCACCGTCCATTCCGGCTTTGGAAACTTACGCAAAAACGAACAATATCACCTACAAAGACATCGATGAACTGCTCCATAGCCCTGAAGTTCAGAAACTGATGGAAGAGCGGATTGCCGAGCATCAAAAAGGGATGGCGGGATATGAAATGGTGAAAAAATTTACTTTGATAAAAATTCCGTTTACCATCGAAACTGGAGAACTGACCAATACGCTGAAGATCAAACGAGCGGTTATTACGCAGAAGTACAAAAAGCAGATTGATGAGATGTACGCGAATTAATTCATTTGAAGAATAGCACACGGATGACGCGGATTAAACGGATTAGAGCTGATTTCCTGATATTCGCGCCCCGAGTGCATCACTTGTCGACAGTGTGCAATTTGCTACTCGGGGTGCGACTAAATTTAAAAGCAGTATTAAAATAATATGAAAATCTTGGAATAGTGCAAAAAAAAGAGTAATTTTGCAGAAAATTTGAAACCAACATTAAGAACATTCAAAAACATCAATAATATGGTAAGTTACAAAGAGTTAGGCTTGGTCAACACAAAAGAGTTGTTCCAAAAAGCCATCGAAGGAAAATATGCAATTCCTGCATTTAATTTCAACAACCTGGAACAATTGCAGGCAATCGTAGCTGCATGCGTTGAAACAAAATCACCTGTTATCCTACAAGTTTCAAGCGGTGCGCGCAAATATGCCAACCAAACACTGCTTCGCTACATGGCACAAGGTGCAGTTCAGTATGCAAAAGAATTAGGCTACGAAATTCCAATCGTACTTCACCTGGACCACGGCGACAGCTTTGAACTTTGCAAAGACTGTATCGAGAGCGGTTTCTCTTCAGTAATGATAGACGGTTCACACCTTCCATACGAAGAAAACATTGCTTTGACTAAAAAAGTGGTAGAATATGCTCACCAACACGGAGTTACCGTAGAAGGAGAACTTGGTATTCTGGCCGGAATCGAAGACGATGTAGTGGCTGAACACCACACATACACCGAGCCGGACGAAGTTATCGACTTTGTTACCCGTACCGGCGTTGATTCACTGGCAATTTCAATCGGAACTTCTCACGGAGCCAACAAATTTACTCCTGAGCAGTGCACACGCGACGAAAACGGCGTTTTGATTCCACCACCACTTCGTTTCGACATCCTGGAAGAAATCGAAAAACGAATCCCGGGTTTCCCAATCGTACTTCACGGTTCTTCTTCTGTTCCACAAGAATATGTTGCAACTATCAACAAATACGGTGGTGCACTGAAAGATTCTATCGGAATTCCGGAGTCACAACTTCGTCACGCAGCTGAATCTGCAGTTTGCAAAGTAAACATTGACTCTGACGGACGTTTGGCTATGACTGCTGCCGTTCGCGAAGTTCTGGCTACTAAACCTGCTGAGTTTGACCCAAGAAAATACCTTGGACCAGCCCGCGAAGAGTTGAAAAAACTGTATATGCACAAAACCCAATACGTTTTGGGAAGTGCAGGTAAAGCATAATTGCTAAGTTACGAGTTATAAAGTAACCAGTAAAAAACAATAAAAGGCGTTGCATGCAACGCCTTTTATTGTTTTAAATAAGATGATAGAAAAAACTACAATATCACTTTTCCAATTCT
>CAZIRA010000113.1:0-8000 GCA_964541615.1 uncultured Paludibacter sp. | reverse complement strand
CACAACCGTTCTCACCTTTGATTTTTTACCAAAAGAGTAATGACGAGCACGAGTAATAGGTTAATGTTGAAAGTTGTCATGTCTGTTTCATAATTTTGCTTGCAAAGATAAAGCAAGATTTTTAATTTGACAAAAATTTTACATAAAAAAATCCGAAAAAATGAAAAAATGTAAGTTTTTCAACAATTTTTATGTGAAATGAAAGGTAAAAGCAGGCTTTTGTTGTTAAAACGGTTCAAATGGGATCAAAAGTTGAGGATCAATAAATGAGTGGTGTGATTCCTTGTTTTCAGGATTTGAAACGGAAAAGCCGGCTAGCCGAATTCCATGGTTTTCAAGATTAACCAAATCGAAAAGTTCTTTTCCAAGCTGCAGGAATTCAGAGGCATCGTGGAGCGTATGCTCAAGCGTGATGCTTCGGTTGATTACTTTGAAATCGTCTTTTTTGATTTTTAATGAAAAGGTATATCCTTGAAAATGAGACCGCTCAATTCTTTTTTCCAGTTCATTGGCTAGTTTTTCGAATTTATCAAAAATCTCATTCACATCGTATATGTCTTCGTTGAATGTTCGTTCGCAACCTACGGACATGCGCTCCCTGAACGGTTCTACCAAGCGGTGATCTTCTCCTTTGGCGAATTCTGCCAGGTGTTTTCCCAGCTTTCCAAAGTATTTTTCCAAATATTCGGGCGTTTTTTCCTGCAAATCTTTTCCTGTGAGAATATTCAGTTCGTGCATCCGTCTTGCTGTCACATTTCCTACGCCCCAAAACGCTTCTATCGGTAACCTGGAGATGACTTCCATTGCCCTTTTTGGATGAATTACGGTCAGTCCGTCGGGTTTCTGCATATCGGAAGCGATTTTTGCCAGAAATTTATTGTAGGAAACGCCGGCTGAAGCGGTCAGATTGAGTTCTGATTTTATTTTCTGCTTTATTTCCCTGGCAATGTCCTGTGCAAGTAATATCTCTTTTGTGTTTTCTGTCACATCCAGGAAAGCCTCGTCAAACGACAATGGTTCTACTAATTCAGTATATTCGTTGAAGATTTCCCGAATCTGCATTGATACATTTTTGTACACATCGAATCGGGGAGGGGCAATGATGATGTGCGGACAGAGCTGAAGTGCTTTACGTGCCGGAATAGCCGAACGGATACCGAATTTCCGTGCTTCGTAGCTGGCGGCAGCAACCACGCCGCGCGAATGCGGACTTCCTACTACCAAAGGCTTTCCACGGTATTCAGGAAAGTCTCTTTGTTCTACAGATGCGAAAAATGCATCCATATCCACGTGGATTATTTTGCGGTAGCTGGTCACGTAAGAAGCAAAATTTTAGACAAAGGTATAAAAAATTGAAGGAATTGGATAGAATTAATATGGGTGAGTTTACGTCTTTTTGCTCTCCACAGAGTTGAGTATTTAGCTCAAAATTTTAAATTACTTGTTAAAAAAATGTCAATGCAATAAAAATGTACTATTTTTGCATGTTATCTACATGTATAGGAAAATGGCGAAACTCTCATATAAATACCTTAATAATATAAACTCTCCTGATGACCTGAAAAAAATAGATAAAGATGAATTGCAGTTTGTTTGTCAGGAATTAAGAGATTTTATTATTGATGAAGTATCCAAAAATCCGGGTCACTTAGGTTCAAATCTTGGAGTGATAGAACTTACAGTTGCCCTGCATTATGTATTTGATACCCCTTACGATAGGATTGTGTGGGATGTCGGGCATCAGGCGTATGCACACAAAGTGCTTACCGGAAGGCGCGATGTGTTTCATACCAACCGCCAGCTGAACGGAATCAGCGGTTTTCCGAAAATTGAAGAGAGCGAATACGATACATTTGGAGTAGGGCATGCATCAACGTCAATTTCGGCTGCGCTCGGAATGGCTATTGCTGCGCAGATGAAAGGCGAGGACAGAAAAGTGGTTGCTGTGATTGGTGATGGTTCAATGACCGGCGGATTGGCTTTTGAAGGGCTGAACAATACTTCGATGGACAAAAACGACATGCTAATCGTCCTGAACGACAATCAAATGGCGATTGATCCGATCAACGGAGGATTTACACAGTATTTGGTAGATATCACTACATCAAGGGCTTACAATAAAATCAGGCATAAAGTCTACAATTTTTTCAGAAAAAGAAAGATTGTTGATGAAGAAAAACGGGACATGATCATCCGCTTTAACAACAGCCTGAAAACTGCATTTACACAAAAAGATCACAATATTTTCGAAGGGTTGAGCATACGCTATTTCGGGCCGGTAGATGGTCACGACACGGTAAATCTGATCCGCATTCTTTCCCAGATTAAAAATTTCAAAGGACCGAAAGTGCTTCACGTTATTACCCAGAAAGGTAAAGGTTACGAACCTGCCGAAAAATCGGTGACCGTGTGGCATGCTCCGGGAAAATTTGATCCGGAAACAGGCGAAAGGCTTGTCTGCAATCACAATAATGCAGAACCGCCTCTCTTCCAGGATGTTTTCGGGAAGACGCTACTCGAACTGGCCAAAGTCAACGAAAAAATAATCGGAATCACTCCTGCAATGCCTTCCGGGTGTTCTATGACCATCATGCAGCGCCGTTTCCCGGAACGTGTTTTTGACGTTGGCATCGCCGAAGGCCATGCCGTCACGTTTTCAGCCGGTTTGGCAAAAGAAGGAATGGTGCCTTTCTGTAATATCTACTCATCATTTATGCAGCGAGCATACGACAATGTGATACATGATGTTGCATTGCAAAAACTGCCTGTTATTCTATGTCTTGACCGTGCTGGAATCGTAGGCTCAGACGGAGCTACGCACCAGGGACAGTTTGATTTGGCGTATATGCGCTGTATCCCGAATTTGACCATTGCCGCTCCGCGGAATGAGATGGAACTTCGCAACTTGATGTACACAGCACAGCTTCCCGAAAAAGGTCCGTTCGTAATCCGTTATCCTCGCGGAAAAGGATTTAATGTGGAATGGCACAATGAGTGGCAGGAACAACCGATTGGGAAAGGTGAATGCCTGAAAACCGGAACTGACATGGCTGTAGTAACGATTGGAACGACTGCCGCGTCTGCTGAAAAGGCAATTAATATGCTTGAAAATGAAACCGGTCTGAACATTGCTCATTATGATGCACGCTTCTTAAAACCTCTTGATGAAGAACTTTTCCATGAAATCGGCAAGAAATTTATTAAAATCGTAACAATCGAAGACGGAGTTATCGATGGCGGATTTGGTTCGGCAGTACTCGAATTCTTTGCAGACAATAATTATAAAGCTGAAGTGTTGAGGCTGGGAATTCCCGATGAATTCATTGAACACGGCACTCCTGAAGAGCTTTACTCCAAGATTGGATTAAATCCCGAAGGAGTTTTGAAAAGTTTTAAGGAGTTGATGAAAACTGAAATTTCTGCCATAGAAAAAGAATTTTTTAAAGTAGATAAATGAAAATCATTATTGCCGGAGCAGGTGATGTTGGTACCCACCTTGCAAAACTACTGGCCAAAGAAAATCTAAACACAACACTGCTTGACGAAAGTCCAGACCGCCTTGCCGATTTGGAAATGAACTACGATCTGCTTACCCGGGTAGGTTCACCAACTTCAATTGAGAGCTTAAAAGAATGTGGAGTAGCCGATTGCGACTTGTTTATTGCGGTTACGCCGTATGAGTCTGTAAACATGACTGCCTGCATGCTCGCTACTAATTTAGGTGCTCAGAAAACACTCGCCCGAATTGAAAATTACGAATACCTGCAACCTGCCAACAAAGAATTTTTCCACTCACTGGGAGTAGATTATTTGATATTCCCTGAAAATTTGGCTGCCAAAGAAATTGTGGAATCTCTGAAATATCCCTGGTTGAGACAGAGCTTAAATTTTCATAATGAGGCACTTATCCTTTTGGCAATTAAAGTACGCCGGGATGCGCAGATTCTTAATATAAAATTCAATTCCGGTCATTTTGAACATGGAAAATACCGTGTGGTGGCAATTAACCGAAAAAGCGAAACGATCATCCCAAGCGGTAACGACGAGATTTTGGCCGACGATATCGTCTATTTCGTAACGATGAAAGAGAATATCAGCTTCGTGCGTGAGCAGGCGGGCAAAAAGGATTTCCAGGTGAAAAATGTGATGATCATGGGCGGCAGCCGGATTGCGCAGAAAACGATTCAGTATCTTCCCAGCAACCTTCATGTGAAAATTTTGGAACGCGACAAGGAAAAATGCTACCAGTTGGCCGATTGTGTGAGCAATGCACTGATTATTAATGCTGATGGACGAAATGTTGAAGCACTTCGTTCGGAAGGAATTGAAGAAATAGACGCATTTGTGGCCACAACATCCAATTCCGAAGCAAATATCCTTGCATGCCTTGAAGCCAAACGTCTTGGTGTGAAAAAAACCGTAGCTGAAGTTGAAAATATCGACTATATCCAACTTGCTGAAAAATTGGATATTGGCACAGTTATTAATAAAAAACTGATTGCAGCCAGCTATATCTATCAACTTACTCTTGATGCTGACGTGCTGGATGTGAGGAGTTTAACTTCTGCTGATGCCGAAGTGGTAGAATTCGTTGCCAAAGCCGGTTCTAAAATCACCAAGTCACAGATAAAGGACATCCGACTGCCGGACAATGTAAATATTGGTGGAATTGTGAGAAACGGCATCGGAACAATTGCTTACGGTAACACGCATATTCTGCCCGGCGACCATGTGGTTGTTTTCTGCGCTTCTTCCACGATTCGAAAGGTAGAATCGCTGTTTAATTAGTGCTGATTGTCCGAAGAGATTTTTTTGAAAAAACCAACTGCCAAAACCAGACTTTCACTAATTTACTGACCATTCAATAAATGAATAGAGACTTAAATACTAAATTGATTCTCAAGATATTGGGTGGATTGTTGTTGATCGAAGCGGCTTTTCTGCTGTCTCCGATAGCAATTGCGTTGATTTATCAGGAAAATGAGATGATTCGTTATTATCTCATGACTATAGGGATAGCGGTTTTACTGGGAGGCACAGGCGTGGCGGTAGGTTGGAAAGCAGAATCAAGCGTAGGAAAGCGCGAAGGAGCAGTCATTGTAACATCTACCTGGGTCCTTTACACGCTAATTGGAGCATTGCCTTTTACATTAAGCGGCTACATTCCCAATTTGACCGATGCTTTTTTCGAAACACTTTCCGGATTTACCACCACAGGAACTACCATTCTCAACAATATTGAATCACTGCCTTACAATTTGCTTTTCTGGCGCTCAATGACACACTGGATAGGAGGTTTAGGTATTGTAGTTATTTTTTTGGCTTTGTTGCCGATGATCGGCGGGGCCGGTTATCAGCTTTTTACCTCTGAAAGCACTACTCCGACAAAGGAAAAAATTCTTCCCCGCATCAATGACACAGCAAAAATTTTGATGTTTGTTTATGTTGTGCTTACGGTGCTTTGCACATTGGCTCTTTTGATTGCCGGAATGAATATTTTTGATGCAGTGAATCACGCACTTTCCATCATCAGTACTGGTGGATTTTCCACTAAGCAGATGAGTATTGCTTTTTTCAATTCACCTGTTATTGAATATGTTACCATTTTTTTTATGTTTTTTTCTGGAGTCAATTTTATGCTCTACTATTTCCTTATCAAATTTAATTTTGCTAAAATAAAGAAAAACGAGGAGTTCAAATATTACTTAATTATTCTGTTGGTTTCTGCACTAATTATCTTCCTTTCTCATGTTGATTACAGCCAATCCTCTAATTTCAGGGAGTTTGAGCAGTCATTCCGCAGCAGCTTGTTTATCGTTACTTCATGTATTACTTCCACAGGTTTAGCTACTGAGGATTATACACTTTGGAACTCATTCACATGGGTGGTGATGCTTGTACTGATGGTTTCCGGTGCCTCAACTTACTCCACATCAGGCGGTATTAAAATCTCGCGTATTGTATTAATTACAAAATTCTGCTACTTCGAATTTAAAAAATTAATCCATCCAAACGCCATTATGCCGGTGAAGTACAACGGACAAATTGTACGTGATGATGTGATGATGCGAATATTAGCTTTTTCGATGATTTACATTATTATTATCATCGTTGGGACGTTTTTCCTCAGCCTTTCGGGACTGGGTTTCCAGGAATCTTTCAGCGGAATGATTACATGTATGAGTGATGTAGGACTTGGATTAGGTCAACTCGGACCTACTCATAGTTTCTCTGAGATTCCTGTGTTGAGCAAATGGTTCCTGGCCTTTGTGATGATTGTCGGGCGGCTGGAAATTTATTCGGTTCTACTGCTTTTTACACCCGAATTTTGGAAAAAATAGAAAAATGCCTTTCTTGATGTTTTTTTTATCCGGAACTCTATGCTAATCTCATTATATGCCCATTAAGTCTGAAATAAATTTTAAGTTGGTTTCCCGGGTCATAGGAAATCTGTTGCTGGTAGAAAGCGGAGCACTTTTCTTCGTTTTACTCATTACTTTTTTATATTCAGAATCAGATGGTTTATATTTCATTTACAGTGGATTAATTTCTTTATTGCTGGCTTTGTTGCTTATTGTTTTAGGAAAAAATGCACCAACAAGAGCCGGAAAGCGCGAAGGTTCGTTGATTGTGACTTTCATTTGGGTACTGTTTTCCTTGATTGGTGCGATGCCATTCTGGATGAGTGGTTCGATACCATCCTACACAGATGCTTTTTTCGAGACAATTTCTGGTTTTACCACCACTGGAGCTTCTGTTTTGAATAATATTGAGGAATTATCCTTCGGAATGTTGTTTTGGCGGGCATTGACTCACTGGCTCGGCGGACTCGGAATCGTAGTGATTTCTATGGCCATTTTGCCTATGCTTGGTATCAATGGAGCACAACTTTTTGTGGCGGAAACTACTGGTCCGACCAAGGATAAATTCAGTCCTAAAATCAACGACACGGCAAGAATTCTTTTCTTGGTTTACATCTCGCTTACAGTTGCTGAAACGATTTTCCTTCTGTTTGGCGGTATGTCGCTTTTTGATTCGGTGACTCACTCATTTTCAACCATTGCTACCGGCGGATTTTCGACTAAACAGATCAGCATCGCTTATTGGGAAACATCACCATACATTCAGTACGTTCTGGCTGTATTTATGTTGTTGTCCGGTGCTAATTTTGCCATGTATTTTTTCGGATATAAAAGAAAATATTTCAAGATTGCAGAGAACGAGGAGTTTCGTTACTATATATACATAATGTTTGGAGCGAGTATGATAATTATGTTTTCTCTGTTCGATTTTAACAATCCAATCAATTTTGCTTCTATCGAAAAAGCCTGGCGCGATGCGTTTTTTACCATATCTTCGCTTATGACTACTACTGGTTTCACTACGGTTGATTACATGACCTGGAAACCTCTGACCTGGGTAGTGATTGTCATCATAATGCTTGTTGGAGCATCAGCTGGTTCAACGGCTGGTGGCATCAAAGTGGTAAGAATCGTAATTGCAGCAAAAACCATTTATTATGAGTTCAAGCGGATGATTCATCCGGCTGCAGTTATTCCTGTAAAATACAACAATCACGTTTTAAACGAAAATATCATCACGCGTGTGCTTGCATTTATAGTGCTGTATCTCGTAATTACAATTCTTGGAATCCTCGTACTGATAATTTCAGGAATGGGAGTAGGAGAATCTATAGGTGGAATGGTGACTTGTATCAGTTGCGTTGGACCTGGATTCAATACAGTTGGGCCGGCTGGCAATTTCGCCGAAATTCCAGAATTCAGCAAGTGGTTCCTTTCTTTTGCCATGCTTCTCGGCAGGTTGGAATTATACACTGTAGTAATGATTTTCACGCCTGCATTTTGGAGAGGATAATTTGGAGAGTTTCGAGTTTGTTAAAGAGGTTATTTTACTGTCTGAAAAATTATAAAAACAAATGAAAACGCTTATTATATTACGTCACGGAAAAGCCGAACTATATGCTATTGGTTTGGAGGATT
>CAZIRA010000112.1:4861-8124 GCA_964541615.1 uncultured Paludibacter sp. | reverse complement strand
GGATTTGAAAGATTATCGATAAATGAAATATATTTCTAAGCATTATTATTAATAACAGAAAAACTTCTTTTTTTGTTTATGTTTGTGTAAATAAACACTGTAAATAATCATGGAGCACATTTCTAAAAGAAGATCTTCGCCAGCTATCATTTCAAATTTAGCTGAAAATGAAATATTTGTATTTGGCAGTAACCTGGAAGGACTGCATCACGGTGGCGCTGCACAGACTGCTTTTGCGAAATTTGGAGCTCAATGGGGAGTGGGAACAGGGCTCGCCGGTAAGACTTACGCCATACCAACCATCCACGGCGGTGTGGATGAAATTCAGCCGTATGTGGACGAATTCATTGAATTCGCGAGGTTGAATCCCGGCTTAAGATTCCTAGTGACACGCATTGGATGCGGAATAGCCGGATTCAGGGATGAAGAGATTGCACCACTTTTTGAAAGCGCAACCGATGTGGAAAATATTTATCTACCGGAAATTTTCCTGGAAATAATCGATTGGTAAATCGGTTGATGCCAAGATTTCTACTCGCCCTTATTGTCAGGCGGCAGATAGTTGTCTTTGTACTTGAAATTTTGTCCAAACGCTTTGGCAGTAATTTTTTCAGGTTCGAGCAACCAGATTTTTACATTTCGGATAGCCGGCGTGGAAATTTTGAATTCACGATCGGTATAGTGTTTCATAAAAAGTTTCATCAGCCGCTGCTTTTCTTCCAAATCCTCGATGAACTGAATTTTTCCTCTTACCAAAACACTTTTGGACTCCATGCTGTAGCTGCACGCCACGTCCGGGTGCTGGTAGAAGATCCGGTTGTTGTCGGTGCAAAAAGTTACGCAAACGCGGTTATCTTTTTCCAGCAGGCTCACGTGCCTGCCTTGCGGATCGGAGTGGAGGATGATTTTGCCATCGGCATATCCGAAATTCATAGGGATAACATACGGGCTGCCATCCTCGTCAACCATTCCTACGAAACAAATTTGGCGTTCGCTGATAATTTTTCCAATTTCCCCGCTATCGGTAATAAAACTTGTTCTCATCGCAATAAATATTTTGAATACAAAAATAAACAAAATCCTCCAAATTCTTGTTTATATACTAAAAGCAAGATAATTATTGGTTGTAAAACACATTATTAAGTTAAATAAAGTTAAACACAATGATATTCTTTAGCAAAATATGTTTTATAACATAAAAATGATTTATCTTTGCATCGTGTTTTTCATGGTATTAGATTTAAGGTTAATTGAAGATTGGGTTGTCGTGAGACAACCTATCTTTTTTTAAACAGTTCTGAAGAAAAGTACGTATAATATCGCTCTAAAAGATAATCGTACTTAAGGATAATGTTGTAATTTTGCTTGCTATTTTGAAATTGTCCAAATCACAAAGCAATATTTTTGACAAATCACAATGTCTGATACACTCACCCGCATAAAACATGCTGTTATCTCAGCTCTCCCGAAAGCCAAAAAAACGACACTGTGGCTTTTGAAAATCATAATACCCATCAGCTTTGCGGTAAGTATTCTCCATTATTTGGGAGTTATTGATGTGCTTGCACATTATCTTTCACCGGTTTTTTCTGTGGTAGGACTGCCCGGGGAAGCAGCCATCGTATTTATCACCAGCATCTTTTTATCGCTTTACGCTCCTATTGCTATTATTGCTACGCTACCACTTGATGCCCGTGATATTACTATATTGGCGGTGATGTGCCTGATAGCACACAATATGATTGTGGAGACCGCTGTGCAAGGCAAAACTGGTTCGAGCTACTGGAAAATGTTTTTGATTCGGATTGTATCCGCTTTTGTTGCCGCTTATTTCCTGAATCTTTTGCTGCCAAAAAACATCGAAGCAACCGGGCTGGTCGGAAAATCGCCGGTATTTGATTCATTGTGGGCTATGCTGTCCGATTGGGGTACGAATACGCTTTGGCTGGTGGTAAAAGTGCTTCTGATTATTACGGGTTTGATGATTTTGCAGGAAATTTTGAAGGAATTCAGGATTCTGGATATAATTTCAAAATCGCTGTCGCCTCTGATGACCGCCATGGGATTGCCCAAAAGCACTTCTTTTCTCTGGTTTGTGGCGCATGTTTTAGGACTTACTTACGGATCGGCTGTGATGATTGATTCCTTTGAAAATAATGAACTGAACAGGGAAGACGCCGATCTGCTCAATCATCACATTGCCGTAAATCACTCCACACTTGAAGATACGCTACTTTTTGCAGCCATCGGGGTTCCGGTGCTCTGGATAGTGATTCCGCGCTTTGTTTTAGCCATAATCATAGTGTGGTTTGTACGGTTTTTGCAGTACGCATCATTGAAAAACAGAAGATTATCAAGTAATTAACAAGAAAAAAATTTCTTAAAAGAATCTGTCATATACTAATTTCATTTCATTTTGAAAGATAAAATCGGTACATTAGCACCGAAAATAAGTTGATTGAAAATGCTCGAAAAAATTTCAAAAACAAAACAACTGCTGATTGAAGTTGCACGCGAACTTTTCAGGAACGTCGGCAAGAAAAATGTGACCATGAATGATATTGCTGAAGCTTCTCAAAAGGGCAGAAGGACGCTCTATACCTATTTTAAGAATAAAGACGAGGTTTACAGGGCTGTGGTGGATAATGAGATAAAAATTGTGATTGAGTCGCTGAAAGCAAATGCCAGGCTGCATATAGATCCTTATTCAAAGCTGAAAGGACACGTTGCTACTCACCTGGATTCCATCAGAAAATCTGTTACCCGCAACGGTTCTCTCCGTGCCGATTTCTTCCGGGATATCTACGAAGTGGAGCGCAGCCGCCGTAAAATGGATATGATAGAACAGGAATTGTTGAAATCAATCCTGAAAGAAGGGGTAGAATCGGGAGATTTCAAACACATGGATGTGGACATGATCTCAGTAATAATTCTTTATTCGCTCAAAGGTCTCGAAGTGCCTTATATCCGCCAAAGCATCAGCTTTGAGTCTGCAAAAAACAAGGATGAAATTTTCGAATTTATCTTTAAGGGAATAAGTATGAAGTAAGCGGGCGGGTTATTGATATCCGATTAGTTGAAATTTTATTAATTTCACATTAAATTACTTCAGGAAATTTCGTATCTTTGCCGACCGAAATGAAAGTAGAAGATGAAAGCAGAGAGAAGAGAGATAAAAGATGGAATCCTAAATTTTAAAATCTTTATTCTAAAAGCGTAGCGATCTAACAGTCTTTGTTCTGAAAGCGAAGCGATCTGAAAGT
>CAZIRA010000112.1:0-4761 GCA_964541615.1 uncultured Paludibacter sp. | reverse complement strand
TTTGTTCTGAAAGCGAAGCGATCTGAAAGTCTGAAATAAAAGGAGAGATGCTCGAGTGGTTGAAGAGGCACGCCTGGAAAGCGTGTATACCCCTAAAGGGTATCGCGGGTTCGAATCCCGCTTTCTCCGCTGTATGAAAAATCCGGATACATGTCATTGCATCCGGATTTTTTTATTTTCATTTTTTTGTTGCCTGAGAGTTCTTATTCCTCCCAATAATCCTAACCAGAACCGGTATGGATAGTAGAGCCAAACCCAGTTTTTGTTTTCCAGACGGTAGCTTCTCATCATGTATTTTGGGGATGGAAACATCATCCAAAGCACATACTTAAGCTTACTGCCGGTGCCATTTAAGGTGTTGATTTTCTTAAACGCCGATTGAACCGAGTAATGCTCTCCCTGAAATCCGGAAAGGTATTTACGAAATAACGCAATATCTTTTTCAGGAAGAAACCTCAAATATTCCGCAACCATGTACTTCGGTACAGGCACATTGTACTCTTTGTAAACCAGCATGATATACTTGAAAACAACATACTCGCATTTGTATCTGACGGAACATGAAATTAACAATTCCCAGTCTATCTTTGAGCGGTACACTTCCAGGATATTCACAATGTCATTGAACCACGAAAGTTGAATCAGTCCGTTTTTAAAGTGCTTGTCCAGATGCAGGCAAGTGTGAATCAGCAAGTCGGTCAGATCCGGTACATTCGCTTTTACACCGTTAAGTGTAACTTGTTCGTGGTGTTTCCACATTTCACGAGGCGGAAAGTCATACTCTTCTTCATGATGGTGCAGCCTGGTGTGGAGTTCAATGGGAATTCCGCGATGAACGATCTGAGGCAGATGTGCCGCCCCGATATTATCCCGCAGAAATTCCAGCATTTCATCCTCTTCGTCGGTAGAATATCCGGCTTCCAGCAGCAATTGAAAAGCCCTTTGAGCCTCCTCCTCGTTTCTGCAAAGCAGATCAATGTCACTCAACGTACGAAGCGCCACATCACCGTAAAGTGCTTCAGAGAGGTAAGCTCCTTTCAGCACAATCACTTCGATGCCGTTCTCAGACAACAGTGTAATGGTTTCTTTCAGTACATTGTTAATAAGAACATTCCTGGAAAGTACCAGAAGATAAGCCTCCTTTAGCTTTTTTTTGGTCTCCGGCGGGATTATTTCAGCATGAGTCAAATAGGGGATTTTTACATAAAACAGCGAACCCATATTGGATGAAATCAATTTTTGGGTTACACCTTTCCAATCCCTGATCTCATGCAGGCAATTATTCAGAATGTCAAGTTCCTCTTTCGCAGGATAGATTTTGGCTGAATATAGAAATATGTTCGATTCCTGATTCAAATTAGACATTATATAAAATAGAATGCTATATAGCTGTATTACAATTAATTACAACCCTGCCTGCAACCCCGACATGTCGGGATAAACAAGGCAGGGTCGTATTAATAAAACGCATAGAATCAACACTCTAATCAACGAAGTCAGATAAACTCTGCTATTTCTTTAAAATTGTTTTAAGATTCAAACGCTGTTTTTTCTTTTTTCCGTAACCATAGCCGTATCCATAGCCATATGTGCGTTTGCCATATCCGCCGTAACCGGCAAAATAGTTGGATACATCGTTGATTACCAATGCAATATTTGGAAGCATCCCCTTTTCGGACAGTTCGTTGGCAAACTTCAGGTTGTTTCTGTGCGAAACATTGGCACGGCAAACGTACATTGTTGCATCCACCGCTTTGCTGGCTACGATGGTATCTGTAACCATTCCTACCGGCGCTGAGTCGATGACTATGTAATCGTATTCTTCACGCAATTCATCAATGACTTTTTCGAATAAATCCTTAGAAATAAGCTCTGTCGGATTTGGCGGAACAGTTCCCGAGGCAATTACGTACAGATTTGAAATAATGCCTGAATTCTGAACGAGTTTGTTGATGTCTGTTTCGTAGCCGGAGAGGTACTGCGACATTCCCTTGCCTGAATCCAGACTCAGATATTCAGACAAACGGGGCAGGCGGAGGTCAAGTCCCATCAACAGCACTTTTTTGCCAAGCAAAGCCAAACTGATAGCCGTATTGATGGAGATAAATGTTTTACCTTCTTTCGATTCGGTAGAGGTGACAATAACCACCTTTTTCTCCTTGCCTAGCAAGAATAATAAATTGGTACGCATCATACGGAACGCCTCATCGGTTTCACGGTTTTTATTCTCTTCTACGGCAATATTTCCAACTTCAGAAATTGGAATTTCACCCAAAATCGGAAGCTTTGTCAACCGCTCCACATCCATTCTGCTTTCAATTTTATAATGCAGCAAGTCTTTGAGGAATACGATAAGAATCGGAATCAAAAGTCCCAGTAGCAGCGCGGCCATTATCACCTGCATTCTTTTTGGTTTAACAGGACCGCTGACTGATGCTTCATCCAGTACTTTGGCGCTGTTGGCAGAAGCAGAAAGCTCCAAAGCATTCTCTTCCCTTTTCTGCAGCAGCATCAGAAACAGGCTCGCTTTAATCTGTTGCTCGCGGGCAATTTCAGTAAACTGACGTTCCTGAGTCGGAGCCATACCGGTCTGACCCCTGAACAAATTCACCTGATTCTGCGCATCCCGACGGGCGATATTTAAACCCTGCTTCACACTGCTGATGGAAACACCGATTGCATCACGCATAGCTTCTATCTGTCCGTCTAATTTTTGAATTACCGGGTTGGTTTCTGTGTTGGTTCGGAGTAAACGATCACGCTCAAGCACATGTCTGTTGTACTCATTGATGGTAGCCGTCAGCGTAGGATCATTCACACCTACGTTGGCAGGGATTAATTTGTTTCTGTTCTTAGAATCACCTACATAATTGTCGAGATACCCAACCATATTCAGTTGCGTGCTTACATCTACGAGTTTTTGCTCATACTGGCTTCCGCGTTGTTGCGAAAGCTGTACATCCGACTGCAAATCAGTAAGTCCCTGTGATTTTTTGTACTGCTCCACATTCCGTTCTGCATCACCCAGTTCCTTGTCGATAATAGCAATACGCTCATCGATAAAATCTTTTGTATTAAGCGCTTCCCGGTTTTTATCAGCAATGGCGTCCTGATTATATACCTCTACCAGCGTATTAAGAAAATCGACGCCTTTAGCCGGTTCAGCCGTGGTAAGGCGCAAATTAAGTACAGAAGTGGTTTTTGAAGTAGGAGAGATGCTTAAAGCTTGTCTGTAATAAGGAACTACCGATGCCGGAGGCCTGAAGGTTATCTCAATGGGTTCTCCATAAGCAGGAACATTCCCGGCACGAAACGAGAATGTCAGCACGCCGTATTTTGTCCGGAATAATGCCGGAAGCTTTGTAAGTTTGCTTAGTTTCATCTGCTCATTTTCCAGCCATTTGATGGAGACGGTCTGATCCTTGTTTACTACTGCCTGAAATGAAAACGGGGATTTCAGCTTATCCAGATCACTCTGTTCCATAGTCACCAGCAGGGGGCTTGCAGTGTATAAATTAGCAGATTTTACTCTCCCTTTTACTGAATAGGTGGTATGTAATTTCAACGTGTTGACAGCACCGCGAATCAGTGATTTTGACCGCATTACCTCTATCTCATTATCCACATTATTTACAGTACCCATTAGATCCATGGAGCTGAAAACAGCATTACCACCCCTGATGCGGTTGTCCTTCTGATCTTTAAGAATAATACTGGAATTAACCTGATAGACTTTTTCTGCGTAGCGCAGGTAAATCAGTGCACCTGCTAAAGTAATTACTATGGATAGCAAAATCCATTTCCAATGGATAATATAAGGAGCTATTAATTCCTCAACGGTTTTTTTATTCTCGGTTTTGCCGAGCAGACTCTCCAGGTCCTGCAGGTCTATACCTGATGGTTCGATATCTTTCATTTATTTAAATTAGAAGTTAGAAATTAGAAATTAGAAATTAGAAGTTAGAAATTAGAAGAATACATTCTTTTCATTTTTCCCGTTTTTGTAACTCGTTTTTAATTCTTCGCTATGTTAATAATTAGATTCGTAATTGAGATTAGTATTCCTACACTCGAAAGTCCAAGTGTAAGTGCAGGTCCTATTTCAGATGCTTGTGCTCTGGATTTGTTAGGCTCAACGTACAGAACGTCGTTTTGTTGCAGGTAATAATTCGGATTATTCAGCAAGTTTTGATCGTTAAGGTTGATTGTAAATATCTCTTTACGGCCATCTGCATGTTCACGAATGATTTTTACATTATCACGTTTCCCGTATATAGACATATCCCCTGCCATTGAAAGAGCCTGCAGCACATTCACTTTTTCATTAGCAATGGTAAAAGTGCCCGGGCGTGTCACTTCTCCTAAAACAGAGATTTTATAATCAGAAAAACTTACTATCACAATCGGTTTTTCTTTAAAATTACTTCCGATACTTTTAAGAATCTGTTCTTCTGCCTCCCGGCGAGTTTTACCTTTCACCAGAATCATTCCTACGGTAGGAAAATTGATGTATCCTTCGTTATCCACCAGGTATTTTTGAAGGGACTGGGCGCCTATGCCGCTACTACCGGTAAGACTACCCGTTGGGTAGGTAAGATTAAACGGAATTCCGGCTTCCTTATCAGAGGTGTTTACTGTGATGGTGAGCAGGTCGTTGGGCATGATGCGTGCATCATAGGTCAGCGCCTGAGTCGTAGTGTAAGTTGAATCCTGTAAATAAGGAATTTTTTTATAAGACTGACATCCTGCCATAACCAGTAC
>CAZIRA010000111.1:5244-8149 GCA_964541615.1 uncultured Paludibacter sp. | reverse complement strand
GCCTCAGCGTCTGTTCGAACAGATGCTCCGAAATTACAATTAACAAAAACCGGTTTGCTGTCTCCCGTTATGCTAACATTATAACTGTTATTATTAAAGTTACAATTTTCGATTGCAGGTGATGCACTTTGGATAGAAAGAGCTGTATTGCCATAATTTGAATTGGCATTATTATTTATTTCACAATGTTGCATAACGCAATCTGCATCTATAGAGTTGGCACGAAACACGATGCCCTGGTAATAATTTGCAGTTGAATGTCTGTTGAAGATTATTTTCTCTGATTCTGTTCCAAGTGCCTTGAACTTACCGTCAACACGAATTTCTCCGCTGTGATGGAAATACAATTGAACCCCTGGATTTATCAGCAATTCTCCCGTGTTGGAAACGGTTAAAGTATTATTGGTATAATAAGGAATATTCAGTTTTTTCAGATGAAACTGGGTATTCAGTGCAGTAAAATTTATACGAGCAAAATTGTTCGTGTTGTCTGTAAAAGTAAGATTTTCCCCCGGATTAAAAGCACCCGCACCTGTAAATCTAATCGGGTAATCTGTGTTACTGATAGTTGTGTTTGCGATATCGAGTATTCCGAGCGCTTCAATCACTACACCGGAGCCGCTGAAATTGTTGAGTGTGCAGCCATCCAGAGTTAAGGTACCTTTGCGCGTATTTATCTGCGTGGCATGTTCTATGGTACATCCCGTGAGAGAAACAGATCCGGTTTCATACGATGAATGCGAAACATATAGTCCATCCCAGAACCCTTTAGTAATGCCGTTATTTCCCGTAAAAATGGAGTTTTCGGCATTCATTGTTCCGCGTACCGTGATATTTCTGCCGGCATCAAACTTCACTTCCACGCCGCTCTCGATAGTAAGCGTTACATTGGCATTGACAGTGACATTGGAAGTAATAATGTACGGACTGTTTGCTGCAGTCCAGGTGGTGTTGGTTACAATGTTCGAATTGATTGTTGTTTGTGCCTGAACTGCAATTGTGCAAACCAGCAGCAAACCGATAAGTAAACTTGTAAATGTTTTCATATTTATAAATTGATTGAATGTTTGATTCGTTTCTCGTAAAATAGATGTTATTCTTGTTGGTAAAGTGAGATTTTTAAATGTACAGATAGAAAATAGACTTTGTGAACCTGTATTTTGGATTTAATACTAACAGAAAATTGAATTTTTGACATATTCAACCTGCGCACCTATCTATTGGTTCGCAAGTCAAAATAAAAGTAATAACTGTTTTTTTTTCAAAAATAGTCGACAATTCGCACATATATTTGTTAAAATGTACGAATAGTTACATTTACTTCATAAATGGTAAAAAATCGTGTTTAAACCGTTGAATTACTTAAACAATAAAATGAAAAATGTCCATGTGTACCCAAAGGGTTCCAATTTATGAAACTAAATGTGCGGTAAATATGTGAATAAAAGAGAAAAAAGAGATTCTGAATTTGGGTTTTCTTATATTACATCTACAAAAATAAAAGATCAGGAAAACAAAAAACACCCCCAAAAAGGGGTATTACCAAAAATAATAACGAAATATGGAAACATAACTTCATGTAAATTCACGAATTCGTTAATATTTCCTATTTGGAAACATTTTAACTCGATGAAGTGTTATTAAAATGATTCTAAATAACGTAACTACTCAGCACTTCAACAAGTATTTTATTTTGCATTTTCAGAACAATTGCAAATTCAAAAATTAAAATTTTTACAAAAGAACTGCCGAATTTAAATCCATTGATGCTGTTAGTTGCTCCAAAACTCCCCCTTAGTATTCCCCTTTAGGGTTTACCCGCCTCAGGTGTGGGGTTAGGGGGCTGAATAGTTATTAAATAATACACTATTTTATTTCAATATGATACAATTGATAACAACTTAGATATGGCTAAAACATTAACTAAAAAAACTTCAAAAAAATTAGACATTCCAAAAGAGAAACTGCTTCACATGTATAAACTTATGTGTGACATCCGTAATTTTGACAATAAAGTTAATCAGATGGTAAAACGCGGACAGGTGCCGGGTATGACGCACTTTTCGGTAGGTGAAGAAGCTGCCAATGTAGGCGCTATTGCTGCCATTTCTGATGGAGATTTAATTACTTCCAACCACCGCGGTCATGGTCAAACCATTGCTATGGAAATTGACCTGGACGAGATGATGGCTGAAATTATGGGCAAAGCCACCGGAACCTGCAAGGGAAAAGGTGGTTCGATGCACATCGCCGATTTGGATAAAGGAAACCTCGGCGCCAACGGAATTGTAGGTGGAGGTATGGGCATGGCAATCGGTGCGGCACTTACGCAGCAAATAAAAAAAACTGGAAAAATTGTAGTGTGCTTTTTTGGTGACGGCGCTGTGAACGAAGGTGCATTTCATGAAACACTGAATATGGCTTCCATTTGGAAACTACCTGTTATTTTCTATTCCATAAATAATATGTATGGTATCAGTACGCCGATTTCAAGCGTAATAAATATCGATTACAATTATCAGCGTGCTTGTGCTTACGGCATTCCCGGGCATTTTATTGAAGACGGGAATGATTTATTGGCAGTTTATGAGAAGTTCGTCGAAATTGTGGATTATGTTCGCAAAGGTAATGGCCCTGTGCTGGTAGAATCTATTACCTATCGTTGGTTTGGACATTCCACCTCCGATCCGGGTAAATATCGTACAAAACAGGAAGTGGATGAGTGGAAGAAAAAAGATCCGATTGTGAAATACAGGGCTCAACTTATTGAAAAAGGAATTGCAACTGTAGAAGAGTTGGATGAAATAGACCTCAAATCCATGGAAGTGGTGGAAGGCTCTGTAAAATTTGCAATGGAAAGTCCGGAACCGTCACTCGAAAGTGCATTTGAAGATATTTTCGCACC
>CAZIRA010000111.1:0-5144 GCA_964541615.1 uncultured Paludibacter sp. | reverse complement strand
ACAAAATTAATGTCAGTACGGGACGCCATTATTATGGCCATGTCCGAAGAAATGCGCCGCGATGAAAACGTATTTTTGATGGGTGAAGATGTTGGAATTTTTGGAGGTGACTTTGGAACCTCCGTGGGAATGCTTGAAGAATTTGGGAAAGAACGAATCAGAGATACGCCTATCTCTGAGAATGCGATTTCTGGATGTGCCATCGGTGCAGCTATGACCGGGCTGCGGCCTATTGTGGATGTTACCTTCATGGATTTCATCGTATATATGATGGACAATATCGTCAATCAGGCGGCAAAAACAAGGTATATGTTTGGAGGTAAAGGTCAGGTGCCGGTTGTTTTCCGCTGTGCGGCAGGTTCGGGAGTAGGAGCGGCAGCTCAACACTCGCAGTCGCTCGAAGCGTGGTTTACCCACATCCCGGGACTCAAAGTAGTGGCTCCGGGAACTCCGGCTGATGTGAAAGGAATTCTTAAATCAGCTATCCGCGACAACAACACCGTTATCTTCCTGGAGTACAAAGCTCAATTCAACATGAAGGGCGAGGTGCCTCTGGATCCTGATTTTACTATTCCACTCGGCAAAGCAGAACTAAAAAGAGAAGGTAAAGACGTAACGGTTATTACTTACGGCAGAATGCTTGAGAGAGTTCTCCAGGCTGCCGATGAAGTTCGTGAGGCAGAAGGTGTGAGCGTAGAAGTGGTAGATTTGAGAACGCTGATTCCACTGGATAAAGAAGCTATTCTTAATTCAGTAAAGAAAACAGGAAAAGTACTTCTTGTAAACGATGCACACAAAACAGGCGGGTTTATTGGAGAAATTGCAGCTATGATTGCTGAAAGCGATGCGTTTGACTACCTTGACGGCCGTATTTTACGTCTGGCGGGCGAGGATGTTCCGGTTCCTTACAATGCAGCCCTCGAAGCCGCAATGATTCCAAATGTGGAACGGATTAAAAAATACATTCTGAAATTGGTTAATAATAGATAATTGCCCCCTAAATCCCCCTCAAGGGGGACTTATTGTGTGTACAAATTTTGAAATTTTATAAAACTTTTGACAGTACTTTCTTCCCCTTGTGGGGGAAGTCCCAAAGGGGATGGGGGCTGTTAACAAATTTATATGGAAGAAAGACAACTAATAAGAGCAACTCCCGCAGCAAAACTTCTTGCTAAACGGATGGGTGTAAAGCTTGCCAACGTCACCGGCACCGGATACAAAGGACGAATTCACAAAGAAGACGTTTCGGGCTGGAATTTTGTTGGAAAAACACACATCTCGCCGCTTGCACAACGTATAGCTGATGAACATAATATTGATCTGAGCGGAATTAAAGGTTCCGGACACAACGAGAAAATCATGAAAGACGACGTCCTAATGCTGATTTCTGATCCGGTACTGAAAGCAAGGCTTACCCGCGATGATTTTGCAGAGGCTACGGCTCCTCCAAAACAGCTTTCGAACGTAACAAAACAGCTGAAAGCAACCGTTCAGGAAGGTAAAAAAGAGACTATTCTGCCAGCAGTTCAGGAATCTGCCGACACCGAAACCATTCCGATGACAATGATGCGGAAAGTGATTGCCAAACGGATGTCAGAAAGTTATTTTACCATTCCATCGTTCATTCAGACATGGGATATTGATATGACCGAACTGCTTGAGCTTCGCAAAAAACTAATGGATCCAATCAAGGAAAAAACAGATAAAAAGCTGACAGTTACCGATTTGATTTCGTTCGCTGTGGTGAAAACGCTGATGAAACACAAGTACATTAATGCCAGCATGAACAGCGAAGCAACAGAACTGACTTTCCACAATTACGTTAATCTGGCAATGGCTGTTGGAATGGAGGAAGGATTGTTGGTGCCTGTGGTGAAAAATGCACATAAAATGTCGCTGAGTGAATTGGTGCTGGCTCTGAAAGACGTTACAGAACGTACGTTGAACAAAAAGCTGATGCCCGACGAACAGACTGGAAGCACATTTACCATCAGTAATCTGGGTATGTACGGCGTAAATGATTTTACAGCTATTATCAATCAGCCGAATGCGGCAATATTGAGCGTAGCATCAACAAAGGACACACCTGTAGCCCGCGATGGACAATTGGTAATCCGCCCAATCATGAAAATCAGCCTTACCAGTGACCACCGCATAATCGATGGACTTACAGCCGCCAAATTTATGCAGGATTTGAAGCAACTGCTCGAAAATCCGTTATCGTTGTTGATATAGAAGAATATGCCTTCGTCGAAAGATGCTACGCATGATAAAGCCTTCGGCGATAATGTTACACGATTTAGGATTATGATATGAAATTAGAAGTTCTTGAAATTTATAATTTATCAATGAATCTTTCTGATAAGATTTGAGATTTGGTTCATAAATGGGATTATTTTGCCAAACACACTGTCGGCAAGCAATGAGTAAGAGCCTCAGGTTCAGTTGATGACAATATTTCTGAAGGTTTTGGCAGATACACTTCCAGGGATTCAAGAAATTTCTATATTATTGCCCGCGGTTCGTTACAAGAAAGCAACACTTGGTTAACAAAGGCATACAGAAGAAGTCTTATTTCAGAAAATGAATTTGAAGAACTTCAAAAAGAATGGACATCGATCAATTTTAAGATGATTAATTTCATTAAAGCTCATTCTAAATTGATGGAGAATAAATAAATTATGGGAAGCAAAATGATCGTGCGAAGCACAATATCTGCAAAGCATTATCAACGTTGCTTTATCAAATATATGAGAATAAAAATCGTAAATAGTAAAATATAAAATGGCTCACGAAATTATAATGCCCAAAGCAGGTATCGACATGACTGAAGGGCAGATTGTAAAATGGTATAAAAAAGAAGGTGACGCAGTTGAGTCAGGTGAAATTATCCTGGAAATCTTGACTGACAAAACCAACATGGAAATTGAAGCAGAGGCATCTGGTGTGCTCTTGAAGATTCTCCGCAACGACGGTGAAACTGTTCCAATTACAGAAATAATCGGCTACATCGGCCAGCTTGGCGAAGAAATAGTGCACGGAGAACCGGAGCATGTAGCTGCTCCGGCTGATGAACCCGTTGAAAAATCATTGACCCGTCTTGAAGATTCGTACAACGTAATTGTGATTGGAGGAGGTCCTGCCGGCTATGTAGCAGCAATCAGAGCTGCACAACATGGTGCCAAAGTAGCCATTGTAGAAAAAGGCGAATTTGGTGGAACCTGCTTAAACGTAGGTTGTATCCCAACGAAAACTTACATGAAAAGCGCCGAAGTCATTGAAGGAATTCAGATGGCAGCTTCAAGAGGCATAATGCTTGAAAGCACTAATTTCAGGGTGGATATGCCGAAAGTGGTGCAGCACAAAAATTCCATTGTGAAAAAGCTGACAAGCGGAGTAGAAGCATTGTTGCGCAGCAATAAAGTGGATATTTTCAAAGGAGTTGCCAAAATCAACAAGAACAAAGATGTGGTCGTTGACGATTCAAAAGTGATCAAAGGCGATAAAATCATCCTTGCCGGCGGATCAAAAGTTTCACAAATCAACCTGCCCGGAATTAACCATCCAGGAATCCTTTCAAGCGATACGTTGCTTGACCTGAAAGAACTTCCTGAGACACTGGCTGTGATTGGCGGTGGTGTGATCGGTATTGAAATGGCACAGGCGTTTGTTGAACTTGGCTCAAAAATCACTGTGATTGAAATGATGGATCGGATTATCCCGGGCATTGACACGGAAGCATCCGATGTATTGGCTGCGCATTTAAAAAAGAAAGGAGTTAAAATTCTTACTTCTACTAAAATCACAGAAATAGTTGATAATAAAGGTAAAGTAGAAATAAAAACCGACAAAGGCGAATCAATCATTGCTGAAAAAGCACTGCTTTCAGTGGGTCGTCTGCCTGATTTGGAAGGAATCGGAGATGTAGAATTTGAAATTGAGCGCGGTAAAATCAAAGTGGATAAATTCATGGAAACCAGCGTGAAAGGAATATACGCACCAGGCGATGTGAATGGTATCAAAATGCTTGCTCACGTTGCTTTCCGCATGGGTGAAGTGGCGGCTGACAATGCAGTCAAAGGCAATCATCGAGAATTGAAACTTCATTCTGCACCTTCTGTGGTTTATACGCTGCCGGAAGTTGCAATGGTGGGACTTACCGAACAGGAAGCCCGCGAAAGATACGATATCCGCGTCGGCAGATTCAATTTTGCTGCCAATGGCCGAGCGCTTGCATCAGGTGAAAGCGTTGGATTTGTGAAAGTAATTGCCGACAATAAATACGGCGAAATCCTTGGAGTCCACATCGTAGGGCCGGCTGCAGCCGAAATCATCAATCAGGCTTCTTTGCTAATGGAAATGGAAATTACTGTCGATGAAGTGGTGAAAACCATTTACGGCCACCCAACTTATTCCGAAGCACTTTTCGAAGCTTGTGCCGATGTGCTGGGTGAAGCAGTACACATTCCGAGAAGACAAAAATAATCTCATTTTCTAAACCTTAATTGACTCTGCCGATAAATGTAAAAATAATCGGCAGAGTTGTTTTTTATCCTTGATAAAAGGAAAACAAATATTACTTTTGCAAAAAAAACAAAGAACTCGATCCCAGTCATGATCTACATTGTAAATAAATCAAACAAGCCTGATTACAACATCGCTTTAGAAGAATATTGCTTCAAAAAACTCCTTCATCACGACAAAGTTTTCATACTTTGGATCAATGAGCCGGCCATCATTGTCGGGAAACACCAAAATACCATCGAGGAAATCAATGCTGAATACGTGAAACAGAACAGAATTCATGTCGTTCGTCGTATTTCGGGCGGGGGAGCGGTTTACCACGACTTGAACAACCTCAACTATACCATCATTTCCAACGAAGACAAAGGGAACGATTTTGATTTCAAAACATTCTCAATGCCCGTGATAGATTTGCTTTCCGAACTTGGCGTAAAAGCAGAATTCACCGGACGCAACGATTTGGTTATCGATGGAAAAAAAATCTGCGGCAATGCTCAGGCTTACATCAAAGGGCGCGTAATGCATCACGGATGCTTGCTTTTCAATACCGATTTGAGTGTGCTGTCCAAAGCTCTTGAAGCTCCGAAAGACAAAATAGAATCAAAATCTACCAAATCGGT
>CAZIRA010000110.1:1589-8420 GCA_964541615.1 uncultured Paludibacter sp. | reverse complement strand
AGAATAATTTCTATTTTTGTAACAATTATTTAACATTTTAAAATAAATTGCTTATGGGACTTGTAAAAGAATTTAAAGAATTTGCCGTAAAAGGCAATGCAATTGACCTGGCAGTCGGTGTTATCATCGGTGGTGCATTTGGTACTATTGTAAACAGTATTATAAATGACTTAATAATGCCAATAGTTGGTGCAATCATCGGAAAACCTGATTTTTCCAGCTTATATTGGGTAATGAAAGGATCTGTGCCGGCCGGACTACCACTTGAAGAAGCACGCAAAGTAGCTGATGTTACTATCTTTGCTTACGGTAATTTTTTCACAGTATTGATTAACTTCCTGCTGTTAGCTTTGGTTATTTTCTGGATGGTAAAAGGTATCAATAAATTGAAAAAAGCAGAAGCACCTGCTCCTGAAGCACCAGCTGAACCCACAAAAGAAGAAACTCTGCTTGGTGAAATCCGCGACCTTTTGAAAGAAAAAAAATAGTTGACTGAAAATTCAGTACTAAAATCGTTTTGAGAGATGTTAATCTGCTCAAAACGATTTTTTCATTTGAGTCTGCTACGAAAACCTTATTTTTAACGCAAATGGAACATCCCGAGTATCGGGAGTCGCAAAGGCAAAAAATTTAATACACAGATTCTCAGCATCAATTATTCGTTCACAAAGATTAAAATCTACGATTCTGATGGATTTTGACTTTTCGAATTAGATTCGTACTTACGTTAGCAAGATCTGAATTTATGTAAATAGTCGAATATCAAACCATATTTAAACAAGCAAAATCGTAAGACCTATTTTTTTACTATCTTTGTCAACGATATATTTTATCCTGTTTCTACTGAAATATTTGAAAAATAAATATGATATTTTATCATTATGGCAAAAATACTTGTAATCGATGATGAGCGAAGCATTCGGAATACGATGAAGGATATTCTGGAGTTTGAAAAGCATAAAGTTGTACTGGCTGAAAACGGTCGGGTTGGGCTGGACACAGCCATCAACGATGAGTTTGACCTGATTTTTTCAGACATCAAAATGCCTGAAATGGATGGCATGGAACTGCTCGAACAGCTTCATGAAAAAGAAGTAGAAGCTCCTGTGGTGATGATTTCAGGACATGGAAACATAGGAACAGCAGTAGAATGCATCAAAAAAGGTGCTTACGACTTTATCGAAAAACCGATAGATCTGAACCGCATGCTGGTTACAGTTAGGAATGCCCTGGATAAAGGCAATCTGGTGACAGAAACCAAGACGTTAAAGAAAAAAGTAGCTTCGAAAAATCAGATGATCGGAAAATCGCAAGCCATTGAAAAAGTACGTGAAATGATTGAAAAAGTAGCTCCTACCGATGCACGGGTGATGATTACGGGAGCTAATGGGACGGGAAAAGAAGTTGTGGCACGACTGCTTTATGAAAACAGCAACCGCTCACAATACCCGTTTGTGGAAGTAAACTGCGCCGCCATTCCGTCGGAGTTGATTGAAAGCGAGCTTTTCGGACACGAAAAAGGTTCTTTTACCTCTGCACACAAACAGCGTATTGGAAAATTTGAACAAGCTGACAGCGGTACAATTTTCCTCGATGAAATCGGTGATATGAGTCTCTCTGCTCAAACGAAAGTACTTCGTGCATTGCAGGAAAGCGAGGTTTCCCGCGTAGGAAGCGATAAAATTATTAAAGTGAACGTCCGCGTATTTGCCGCCACCAATAAAAATCTGAAAGCAGAGATCGAAAAGGGTAATTTTCGTGAAGACCTCTTCCACCGATTGAACGTAATTCCTATTCATGTGCCGTCGCTGGATGAACGTAAGGAAGATATTCCGCTTTTGGTTGATTATTTTACAGAACAAATCTGCACCGAGCAGGGCATTCAGTTGAAATCTTTTGACCCAAAAGCTATCAAATCACTTCAGGAACGTACCTGGCCGGGAAATATCCGTGAACTTCGGAATGTGGTTGAACGTTTAATTATTCTTAGTGATCAAAAAATCACGAAAGAGGATGTAGAAAAATTTTCTTAAAACAGCCCACCCCAACTCTCCCAAAGGGAGTGCTTCAAGTGAGCGTTAATCAAAATTTATTTTTTTATAACACAGAAAAAAGTCTTCCCTTTGGGAGGTTGGAGAGACTTATGAAACCAATCAACGAACTTCGCATCGCCATTGCCAACGATCACGCCGGTTTTGAAATGAAAACCGCAATCCTTGAATATCTGAAGTCAAAATCACCGCTTGCACTGAAAGATTTCGGAAGCTACACACCTGAAAGCGTGGACTATCCGGACTATGCACACCCGATGGCTTTCGCAATCGAAAATGGTGAATTTGATTATGGAATTTCGATCTGCGGAACCGGAAACGGCATTAGTATGGTGCTCAATAAACACCAGGGAATCCGTGCCGGACTTTGCTGGAGTGAAGAAATTGCCGAATTGGTCAGAAGGCACAACGACGCAAATATCCTGTCCCTCCCAGGCCGGTTTATCACTACTGAGCAGGCGCTGAGTATGGTCGATGTCTTTTTTTCAACCGACTTTGAAGGAGGAAGGCACCAAAAAAGGATAGATAAAATTCCGGTTATAACTTGCTAGTTCATTAAGAGCAAATGCTTAATAAAAAAATCTAATAAAATAAACCCTCCCAAAAGGAAGGTTTTTATATTTTTATGACAGATATATCAAAACTTGGCGAATTTGGACTGATCAATCGCCTGACAGAAAAAATAAAACTTGTAAATACATCAAGCGTAAAAGGTGTTGGCGATGATGCCGCTGTGCTCGATTACAAAGAGAAACAGGTGCTTGTAACAACCGATTTGTTGCTGGAAGGTATTCATTTTGATTTGATGTATGTACCGCTCAAACATCTTGGATACAAATCTGCGGTTGTCAATTTTTCTGACATTTACGCCATGAACGGGCATCCGAAGCAAATTACGGTTTCTCTCGGAGTATCCAAACGATTTACGGTTGAAAATTTGGAAGAAATTTACAGTGGAATTTTGCTGGCTTGTGAAAACTACGGAGTTGACGTGGTAGGCGGAGATACATCAGCATCTCTTACCGGGTTGGCTATCAGCATAACCTGCATCGGAGAAGCCGAAAAAGAGAAAATTGTTTACCGAAACGGCGCAAAAGAGAATGATCTGATTTGTGTATCCGGAAATTTGGGTTCAGCATACATGGGACTTCAACTTCTTGAACGCGAAAAAATTGTATTCGAAGGACAAACCGCTGACGCACAGCCCGATTTTACCGGAAAAGAATATATTCTACAAAGGCAACTGAAACCCGAAGCTCGCAAAGATATCATTGAAAGACTGGCAGAAATTGGGATCCAACCCACCTCAATGATGGATATTTCGGACGGCCTTTCGTCAGAACTCATCCACATTTGCAAGCAAAGCAACGTTGGATGCCGAGTTTACGAAGATAAAATTCCGATCAACATCCAGGCAGCAGTTATGGCAGAAGAACTGAATATGAACATCGTAACGGCAGCACTCAATGGAGGTGAAGATTACGAACTGCTTTTCACGTGCTCCATAGATGATTATGAGAAAATAATCGGTTTGGAAGACGTCGGAATCGTAGGTCATATCACCAAACCGGAACTCGGCATGAACCTCGTTGGACGCGAAGGAGAAGAAATTTCGCTGAAAGCTCAGGGCTGGAATTCGCTAGAAGAATAGCCTGCCACATAACTTAAAAAAGCTTTTGCTTTAATATCGAGCATTTTCTTAAAGCGAAGAAATAAAATTATTTATTCAAATTTGATAGCCAATTTTTCCCCTTGAGGGGGAAATCCCGAAGGGAAAGGGGGCACATGTACTCCAACAAAAAAATATTTCAGGTTACCTACCCTATTTTTCTTACGTTGATTGCCCAAAACGTAATCAATGTAACGGACACAGCTTTTCTCGGACGCGTGAGCGAAGTAGCTTTGGGTGCATCTGCCATCGGCGGTGTGTTTTACATCGCCATTTATTTTATCGGATTTGGTTTCAGCCAAGGAGCGCAGATAATGATTGCAAGGCGGAATGGCGAACGGAATTACGCTGAAATTGGCCCGATTTTCAACAATGCGCTGTTGTTTAATTTCTTTTTGGCGGTGCTGATTTTTTTGGTTTCTTATCTCTCGATGCCATTTCTGATACGGTATCTTGTCCATTCAGACCATATTTACGATGCCACGGTAGAATTTCTCCACTGGCGGATTTACGGATTTTTCTTCGCCTTCCTGAATGTTGTTTTTCGTGCATTTTTCGTGGGAATCACACGCACAAAAGTGCTGACGGTTTCAGCTGTCATTACGGCAATCACCAATATTGTACTCGATTATCTCTTGATTTTCGGAAAATTTGGTTTCCCGGAATGGGGAATTGCAGGAGCTGCCATCGCTTCAACTATCGCAGAGCTGGCTACGCTCATTTACCTGATTTTGATAACGTTGAAAATGAAAGACAAACACATTTTCAACCTTTTCAAATTCAAAAAAATTGATTTTCAAACCATTGGGAAAATTCTGAGCTTGTCCGTATTCATCATGTTTCAGTATTTTATTTCCATTTCCACGTGGTTTATGTTCTTTATTTTTATTGAAAGGCTTGGCGAAAGACCTTTGGCAATCACAAACATCGGACGAAGTCTTTACATTTTGCTGATGATTCCGGGTTCGGCACTTTCTACTACGGTGAATACATTGGTTAGCAACATGATTGGAGAAGGCCACAAGGAGCAAGTCATTCCATTTATCCACAAATCCATCAAAATGGTGCTGGTGATGCTGCTGCCATTGATGCTGTTTACATTCGCATTTCCGCATCTTTTCGCACGGATTTACACCAATAATCTCGAATTAGTCACCGCTACAATCCCGACATTGAGGGTGGTATCTGTGGCAATGGTATTTTGCGGTTTGGGCAGTATTTTATTCAATGCGATTTCCGGCACGGGAAATACAAAATCGGCCTTTATAATAGAATTTCTCACGTTGTTTTTCTACCTTGTATATGTGTATTACACGGCTGTTGTGTTGCAAACTTCTGTCGAAATTGTGTGGATGTCGGAATTTGTGTACTGGATCATCATTGGTTCCATGGCTTACTGGTACATGCGGAAAGGAAATTGGCGGAAGAAAGAAATTTGATCAGCACGTGTTACAAATTAGAGTCTTAATTTTCAACCACTTACTTTTAGTAAGCAAAAAGTCATTTATTTGACAAATATTATGATCCGTTAGATGGATTATTGCTAAATATTTTCTATTTTTGTATCAAAATGAAATTGTTATTCATTTCTTTTAGTCATACAAAATGAAAACACACATCCCTTCCGTCTTTCGCTACGGCGAAGACTTTCTCACCATAGCAACCGCTCTCGGCATAGTCCGGGGCAAAGTAAAAGGTAAACTCACTGCCGAAACCATCTTACGCGTAAAAGCCAATCAGGAAGTGGTCAAAAACATCGTAAGTAAAAAGAAAATCGTTTACGGCATCAACACCGGTTTTGGGCCGCTCTGCACGTCGCTGATTGACAAGGACGAAACCAAACAGCTGCAATACAACCTGCTGATGAGCCACAGCGTGGGCGTGGGTAATTTTATTGATAATGAAATTGCCAAACTGATGCTGATACTGAAACTTCACGCGCTTTGTAAAGGCTATTCGGGCGTGGCGGTAGAAACGGTGGAACGCATTCTCTGGCACATCGAAAATGACGTTATTCCGTGCGTTCCCGAACAAGGTTCCGTGGGTGCTTCCGGCGACTTGGCACCACTTTCGCATCTTTTCCTGCCTTTAATTGGAATGGGAACGGTGATTTTTGAGAATGAAAGAGTGCCGGTTGAAACTGTGTTGGAAAAATTCGACTTGAAGCCCGTTGAATTGGGACCAAAAGAAGGGTTGGCACTAATAAACGGAACGCAGTTTATGGCTGCTCACGGCATTATTTTACTGGAAAAAATGCAAAACTGCCTCGACCATGCCGACATCATCGCCGCTATGAACCTGGAAGCGATGATGGGTTCCGTAAAACCTTTCGACGAAGAACTTCACCAATTGCGTCCGCACTCGGGCGGCATGTACGTGGCTTCGCGGATGAGGAAACTGCTTTCACATTCCGAAATCGTAAAATCGCACCAAAAATGCGGACGCGTACAGGATCCATATTCGCTTCGCTGTATTCCACAGGTTCACGGAGCTTCTCGCAATGCCTGGCTACACCTGAAAGACACTATTCTTACCGAAATAAATTCCGTAACCGATAATCCGATTGTTTTCTCCGAAGAAAAAACCATAAGCGGTGGACATTTCCACGGTCAACCGATTGCTTTGCCACTTGATTATGCCGGACTGGCAGCAGCTGAACTGGGCAATATTTCTGACCGGCGTATCTACCTTTCTATGATGGCAAGCACACCCGATCTACCCAAACTGCTGATGGAACACACGGGGTTGAATTCCGGATTTATGATTTTACAGTACAGTACTGCCGCTTTGGTAAGCGAAAACAAATCGCTGTGCTTCCCTGCAAGTGCCGACAGCATCCCTACTTCACTCGGGCAGGAAGATCACGTAAGTATGGGTTCTATTTCGGCAAGGAAAAGTTTGAAAATTGTGGAAAATCTGGAAAAAATCTTAGCTATCGAAATGCTTACGGCAGCACAAGGTTTCGATTTTCGCAAACCGATGAAATCGAATATCCTGCTTGATGAAATGCACGACCTTATTCGTGAACATATCAGCTTTGCAGATACCGACCGACTATTCTACGGCGACATCGAAAAAGCCATCAAATTGCTTCAATCCAAAGAAATCATC
>CAZIRA010000110.1:0-1489 GCA_964541615.1 uncultured Paludibacter sp. | reverse complement strand
CTATGAACTACACCGAATTTCTACAAACTTACGCTTCCCACCCAAACTACCGGGCACCGCACGGAAGCAAGCTGAACGCAAAATCATGGCAGACGGAAGCGCCTTTGCGCATGCTGCTCAACAACCTCGACCGCGAAGTGGCCGAAGATCCCGAAAACCTGATTGTTTATGGCGGTACAGGACAAGCAGCCCGAAATCCGGACGCTCTTCGTGAGATTATCCGAATTTTGTTGGATCTGGACGAAAATCATTCCCTGCTTGTTCAGTCGGGAAAACCAGTGGGCATCGTTCGTACGCATCCGGAAGCACCTCGGGTGTTGATAGCCAACAGCAACCTGGTTCCGGCCTGGGCTACGTGGGAGCATTTCGAAGAACTGAAATCGCGTGGTCTGATGATGTACGGACAGATGACGGCCGGAAGCTGGATATATATCGGTTCGCAAGGCATTTTACAGGGAACTTACGAAACATTTGTGGAAGCCGGAAAGCAACATTTTGACAGCAATCTGAAACATCGCTGGATTTGTTCTGCCGGATTAGGCGGAATGGGTGGTGCTCAACCGCTTGCCGCTACGCTTGCCGGAGCAGCATTTCTTGGTGCCGACATTGACCCCGAACGGATAAAAAAACGCCTTGAAACCAAATACATCGACAAAATGACGTACAGCTACGACGAGGCGGTGGCGTGGCTGCGTGAAGCCGTTGAAAAAGGCGAGGCAATTTCCATCGGTTTGGTGAGCGATGCGGGCGATATGCTGGAAAAACTGCTGAAAGACAATCTCATTCCCGATATGCTCACCGATCAGACATCGGCTCACGATCCGCTTTTCGGCTACATTCCAAACGGAATTTCACTTGCAGAAGCGTTGGAATTTCGGGAATCGGCTCCCGAAAAATACCGTGAACTTTCGCTGAAAAGCATGGCTCGTCACGTCGGTTTTATGCTCGAAATGCAAAACCGTGGTGCTGTTACGTTTGATTACGGGAATAATTTGCGTGAATTTGCCCGTCAGGGAGGTGAAAAGGATGCTTTTGACTACCAAGGATTTGTTCCGAAATTTATCCGTCCACTATTCTGCGACGGCAAAGGACCATTCCGTTGGGCGGCGCTTTCCGGCGATCCGGAAGATATTTACACGACCGACCATGCCTTGATGGAATTATTCCCCGAAAATACACATTTAATCAAATGGCTGACAGAAGCGAAAGACAGAATTGCATTCCAAGGTTTGCCAAGTCGGATTTGCTGGCTCGGAATGGGTGAGCGCGAAAAAGCGGGATTGATGTTTAACAAACTTGTTCGTGAAGGAAAAGTGAAAGCGCCGATTGTGATTGGCCGCGATCATCTCGACTGCGGTTCGGTAGCTTCACCCAACCGTGAAACTGAAGGAATGCTGGATGGCTCGGATGCAGTTTCGGACTGGCCGTTGCTGAATTTAATGTCGAACACAGCCGGTGGCGCCACGTGGGTTTCGTTTCATCACGGTGG
>CAZIRA010000109.1:0-8842 GCA_964541615.1 uncultured Paludibacter sp. | reverse complement strand
TTGTATCTTTGCTAAACTTTACAAGAAAATTAATTAAAAACAAACATACGATTATGAAAACAAATTATGAATTGCGCTACGCAGCGCATCCGGAAGATGCTAAGCATTATACAACGTCAAGATTGAGAAAAGATTTTTTAATCGAAAAACTCTTTGCAGCTGATGAAGTTAACATGGTTTACTCCATGTACGACCGCATGGTGGTAGGTGGTGCAATGCCTGTAGATGAGGCTTTACACCTTGAAACTTTCGAACACCTGAAACAGCCGAGTTTCCTTTGCTCACGCGAATTGGGAATCTACAACGTTGGTGGAAAAGGTAAAGTGAAAGTTGGTGACTCAGTTTTTGAATTGAATTACAAAGAAGCTCTTTATCTGGGTAGAGGCGAACGCGAAGTTTACTTTGAAAGCGATGATAAAAACAAACCTGCGAAATTCTATTTCAACTCAGCAACCGCACATAAAAATTATCCGGACAAAAAAATCACCAAAGCCGACGCAGAAGTGATGGAATTGGGAAGCCTGGAAACTGCCAACCATAGAAATATCAATAAAATGATTGTGAATCAAGTACTTCCTACTTGCCAACTGCAAATGGGTATGACCGAACTGGCTCCGGGAAGCGTTTGGAATACGATGCCCGCACACGTACACTCCCGGCGTATGGAAGCTTATTTCTATTTTGAAGTACCGGCAGATCAATCCGTATGCCACTTCATGGGCGAAGTTGACGAAACACGCCACATCTGGATGCAGAATGATCAAGCCGTTCTTTCACCAGAATGGTCAATCCACTCCGCAGCTGCCACTTCCAATTACACATTTATCTGGGGTATGGCCGGTGAAAATCTGGATTACGGCGATCAGGATTTCTCAAAAATTACAGATTTGAAATAAATAAGAAGTTGGAAGCACGATGTCAGAAGCACGAAGTTCAGGATAAATTTTTTTTGTGAAAAATCACTTCATTAGCGCTTCCACCTCTATTCAAGATATCAACAAAATATTTAACAAAAATTTAACAAAAACAACCTCACAAAATTCCTCTTTAGGGGTTAGGGGTCTTACATCATGAATCAATTTAGATTAGACGGAAAAGTAGCGCTGGTTACTGGCGCATCTTACGGAATTGGATATGCAATGGCATCGGCCTTGGCAGAAGCAGGCGCTACCATCGTATTCAACGACAGAAACGAAGAAGCAGTTCAAAAAGGACTTGCAGCGTACAAAGCTGATGGAATAAAAGCACACGGTTATATCTGCGATGTGACTGACGAGCAGGGAATCAACGAAATGGTTGCAAGAATCGAACAGGAAGTTGGCGTGATTGATATTTTGGTAAACAATGCCGGAATCATCAAACGCATCCCGATGCACGAAATGTCTGCAGAAGATTTTCGTCAGGTAATTGATATCGACCTGAACGGGCCGTTTATCGTTTCAAAAGCAGTTATCCCGGGCATGATCAAAAAAGGTCATGGAAAAATCATCAACATCTGCTCAATGATGAGTGAGCTTGGCCGCGAAACCGTTTCTGCATACGCTGCCGCAAAAGGTGGTCTGAAAATGTTGACCAAAAACATCTGTTCCGAATACGGCGGGCACAACATTCAGTGCAACGGAATCGGACCTGGATACATTGCTACTCCGCAAACAGCTCCGCTTCGCGAAAAACAACCTGACGGATCGCCTCATCCATTTGATTCGTTTATTTTGGCAAAAACTCCTGCAGGGCGCTGGGGAACACCCGAAGATTTGAAAGGACCAGCCATTTTCCTGGCATCGGAAGCTTCAAACTTTGTAAACGGACATATTCTTTATGTTGACGGAGGAATCTTAGCTTATATTGGAAAACAACCGTAAAGAAAAGAATTTACAATTTAATAATTTACGATTTACGATTAGGTTGATATAAATTCATTGTAAATTGAAGTTCAATAAAATTTAACACTCGAATTAAAAAATGCTTGCTGTAGTAAAAAAAATGTTTAATGCTCCAAATTCCCCCTTTAGGGGGTTAGGGGGCGTATTAGCTTTTTTCTTCCTGATTTCCTGTTCTTCAGGGAATAAAGTGGAAGTGGTCGTTTCCAATCCGTTGGATTTGGATAGAACAGACGAATTAGTGGAGATCAGCAGAGATTCTGTAGTTGCGAAACTTAGATTACAAGCCGGACAAACTTTCGTTGTAACTGATGGCTCAGCCAGGCAGGTTCCTTATCAAGTGGCAGTAAATCCTGCTTCGGAAACTGATTCATTATTGATTTTCCCTGTTTCTGTAAAAGCAAACGGGACAAGCACATATGCTGTGAAAAAAGGAACTCCTGAGAGTTTTGAACCGAAAGTTTACGGAAGATTAGTTCCTGAGCGTAAAGACGACTTTGCCTGGGAAAACGACAAAGCGGCTTTCCGTGTGTACGGACCAGCCCTGCAGGCTACCGGCGAAATCAGCAGCGGCATTGACGTGTGGGCAAAACGTACCGACAAATTGATCATTGATAAATGGTATGCCGATGATTTGTCAGGAAAGCAAAGTTACCACAACGACAACGGAGAAGGCCTTGATTATTACAAAGTTGGACCGACGCTTGGTGCTGGTGCATCTGCTCCTTTTGTCAAAGACAGTCTTTGGTACAGCAAGAATTTCACCAGTTTCGATGTGCTGGACAACGGTCCTCTACGTATCACAGTAAGATTCAATTTCGAACCTTATAAAGCCGACGCAGTAGAAGTTAATCCATCACGTGTAATATCGCTGGATGCTGGAAATTTCTTCAACAAAGTAATTTATACGTACGAATTCAAAGCTGACGAACTACCGATTGCATCTGGATTAGTAATTCGTAATCAAGCCGACGAGGCAACGAAAATTGATGTAAATAATTTTTTTGCAACTTACAAAGAGCCTTTGGACAGCCTGAACGGAACACTTTACACCGGAATTGTGGGATCAAAACCATTTACTTCCATCGAAGTAAAAAAACGCCACGTGCTTGGTTTCCAAACGGTAAAACCTACTGAATCCTATGAGTATTACACCGGTGCAGGTTGGTCAAAAGGTGCTTTTGCAACGTATGACGATTGGAATAAATATGTTTCAGATTTTTCAGCAAAAGTGAATAATCCGCTTCAAGTGGAAATTCGATAACATTTTTTTCAATATTATTGATGACATAGTTGGGGCAGATGAAAGCTGTACTTTCTGTGTCATTTTTTATTGCTAAATGAAACATTAGGTTAATTTATCATGTGTACAAAGATTTTATTTGAAATGCAAAAAACTTCATTGTTGATTTTTTCGGGAATTGGGATTATGGGTGCATCGGCTCTGAATGCCGGTATTACTGCCAAACAACCCAATGTCATTTATGTTTTTCCTGACCAAATGCGTAACAGCGCCATGGAATTTTGGAATGAAAAACCATTTGCCGAACGGATAGATGTAGCTCCGGATCCTGTAAAAACTCCAAACTTAAATGAATTTGCCAAGCAGTCAGTTGTGCTCACCTCAGCTTACAGCAATTGTCCGCTGAGCAGTCCGCATCGTGGTTCGCTCTTTACAGGCTACTTCCCGAATAAATCGGGAGTTACGCTCAACTGTAATTCTACTCGTCCAAACAGTACGTTGCGAGCTGATGTGGCTACCATAAGTGATGTTTACTCCCAAAACGGATACGACTGCGCATACATCGGGAAATACCACATGGATTTTCCTACTCCGAACAATCCTCAGAATCCCGGAACTTACGTAGAAAATAAATCGCCCGTTTGGGATGCCTATACTCCGCCCGAAAGAAGACACGGATTTAATTTTTGGTATTCGTACGGAACATTTGATGTTCATAAAAAACCGCATTACTGGGATACTCAGGGCGAAAGACATGAAATCCGTGAGTGGTCGCCAAAACACGAAGCAGATGTGGCAGTCAGCTACCTGAAAAATGAGCACAATCAGCGTGATTTCTCTAAACCTTTTTTGATGGTCGTGAGCATGAATCCGCCACACCATCCGTATAGTTCGCTGGAAGACTGCATGGAAGAAGACTATAATCTGTACAAAGACAAGTCGCTATCGCAACTTTTTGTACGTGCAAATGCTGACACCACGCGTGCAAAATCAAAGGAAATTCCGTACTATTTTGCTCAAATCACCGGTGTGGACAGGGAATTTGGGCGAATTTTGAAAGCCCTCGAGGAATTGGGATTGGATGAAAATACGATTGTCGTTTTCTCCTCGGACCACGGAGAGACCATGTGTTCGCACTCCACAGATGATCCGAAAAACTCCGTTTATACCGAGTCAACCAACGTGCCGTTTCTTATCCGTTACCCTAAAGTGCTGAAACCTTCGGTGAAAGATTTAATGATTTCCACGCCGGATATTATGCCTACTTTGTTGAGTCTTAGTAATTTGAAACAAGAAATCCCAAGCGATATTCACGGAAGAGATTTGTCAGAGTTTTTCAAAAGAAATAAACGTATCGGCAAACCAAAATCGGCACTTTACATACGTAATATGGATGGGAAAAAAGATGCAAACGGTATGGTGCTCGATTATTTCCCGACGGCAAGAGGCTTGAAAATGGGTAATTATACGTTGGAACTGAATATTAACAGGAAAAAAGAATTGGTGAAAGTACAGCTTTTTGACGATAAAAAAGATCCGTACCAGCTTCAGAATCTTTCTCCCGAAAATTACAATCGCGTTTACAAAAAACTTTTGAAAGAATTGGCAAAGCAATTGAAAAGAGCCGAAGATTCATGGTACGAAGAGAAAATTTTATCTGATTTGGTACCTTATAATTAAAAGATTTTTTTAGGATTAAAAATTTTTAATAATAGACATCGGGCATGCATATCGTTGCCCGATGTTTTTTTTTTCAAAATATGAAGCTATTTGTGAGTTTCTAATGTTAAAATAGCACCATATTCTGAAAAAAACGGACTTTATTTTGAAAACAATCAATTGTAATTGTAAATTTGTGTAATGATCCTTCACTCTCGCAGAAAAACACAGGAACCATGAAAAGACCGACATTGATTGCATTTTTACTATGCTTGAATGTATTCTTTGCACACTCTTCTAACGATATTTATTTCTCAAGAATAGGTATAGAACAGGGATTGTCTCAGCTTTCCGTGGTCACCGTTTATCAAGATGAGTTAGGCAGAATGTGGTTTGGTACACGCGAAGGCGTAAATCTCTACACCGGTAACAGCATGCAGACTTTTCTGCCCGTTTCCAACGATCATAATTCACTCCAAAGCAATTTAATAAGCACTATTACAGGTGACAGAAACGGCTCCGTTTATATCCATTCGCACAAAGGAATCAATAAATTTGACATGGTTACCTCCACCATGACGCTGGTTGACAGAGGTGCTTTTGAAACCGTAGCGGTTTCAGACGGCCGACTCTGGGCGGTTGTAGACAATGCGCTATATACTTTTGATAAAGGTGTCAAGCAGAAATACATTGAACTTTCTGATTCAGTTTCAAGCATAAAAAGAATTTTAATTGCGTCCGACCAACGGATTTTTCTGGGAACTACTTCGTCGGTTTTTTTAGTAGATATAAACAAAAAAGTACGTAAATTGATTGAGAGAAGCAGTCAGGTTTCCAGAATTTACGAAGACAGTAAAAATAATATCTGGATAGCTACGTGGGAAAAAGGACTTTTCAGAATTAACCGTGAAGGAAAAATTACAAACTATTCAGGCGCAAACGGGTATTCCATTTCCAGTGATTTTGTTCGGGATATTTGTGAAGATAATCAAGGTTATTTGTGGATCGGCACACAAAAAGGATTGGATAGGTTGACGGTTGAGTCAGCAGAATTCGGTCACTACGATCCAAGTGAATTTGGATTTCAAAGCCTCTCTAACGAGTCTGTGTGGGCACTTTATAAGGACAAACAGGGCACAATCTGGGTAGGTACTTACCATGGAGGTGTCAATTATTTTAATCCCAAAGTAAATTATTATACCTACCATGATTTGCAAAAGGGATGCTTTATAAACAAGCCGTTTCCAGTAATCAGCGACATGGCTGTGGCCTCAAACGGGCACATTTTTCTGTGTACTGAGGGCAATGGATTGATAGATTACGAACCCGAAAGCCGTACATACGTGAACTACATGCATTCGCCGGTTAATCCGAATTCACTTTCCGGAGATAATATTAAAACTGCCTATTTGGATCAATCGACTCAAAAATTATGGTTAGGAATGCACCTCGGTGGGCTCACACTGTTTGATATTCCGGAAAAACGTTTTTCGCAGTACAAAGAAATCAAGCCCGAATGGGAGCAGTCCAATATCGTTCGTGCCATTGTTCCCTATCAGGGAAATCTGCTTGTAGCTACTTACAACGGCCTTTTCTCATTTAGCCCGACAACTGGAAAATTTACCCTTTTCTCTGAAAAACTGCATAAAATTGTACAATATTTCGTTGATATTAAGCTTGACAATAAAAATAATCTCTGGATAGCCGGGAATGATCTGGTGAAATACGACCTCGCTACTGGAAATTACATCCGCTACACCCACATTCCAGATAATGATGGAAGTATCAGCGACAACAATCCGACAAAAATTCTTATTGATTCGAAAAACAGGATTTGGGTGGGAACCAATGGGAAAGGAATCAATCTGTACAATCCGGAAAAGGATAATTTTACCCGATTTAATACTGAAAATTCCAACCTTCGAAACAATTTTATCAGCAATTTGAAGGAGACAACAGACGGCTTAATAGTTGCTACCACCACAAAGGGCTTCTCCATTCTATATCCCGAAACCGGTAAAATCTATAACTACGGCCAGGAAAATGGATTGCCTTTGAGTTCGCTTTACAATGGCGGGATGACTTCTGCTAAAAACGGAGAACTTTATCTTGCAGGAATGAACGGCATGGTATCTTTTTTTGAGGAGAAACTGACCGATATACCGCGTGACATGACCATACGACTTGTTGGGCTTTGGATAAATAATAAACTTATCCAGCCCAATGACGGCAGTAAGGTGCTGAAAAAATCCCTTCCTTATGTCAAGACGCTGAAACTGAACTACAAACTCTCTATGGTGACGTTTGACTTTGCAGTAGACAATTTCATTCCTGCCAGCCAGCCGACCTATCGGTACAGGCTTTCCGGATTTTCTGACGAATGGACAGAACTGCCTCCGGGTGTGTCTAAACTTAACTTTATGCGCCTCAATCCGGGAAAATACAAGCTGGAATTGCAGGCAATTTCACCATCAGACGGTGAAGTGAACGCTACGACTTCGCTTGATTTGAAGATAAAACCACCATTTTACCGCTCATGGCTTGCTTTTTTGCTTTATTTGCTGATTCTTTCGGTTGTTTTGTGGAGAATCATGGAATTCAACCGCTCGCAGCTGCTTCTTAAAACTTCACTTGAATATGAGAAAAAGGAAAAAGAAAATCTGGAGGCGGTTAATCAGTCAAAACTGCGTTTCTTCACAAATATTTCACACGAATTCCGCACGCCGCTTACCCTGATTGCCGGACAGGTGGATATGCTGATGCAGTCGCATAATGTTCCACCCGCGATCTATAATCGCGTGCTGAACATCAAAAGAAATACTCAAAACATGCAGGGACTCATCACGGAATTGCTTGAATTTAGAAAAAGCGAGCAGGGACACCTTTCTATCAATGTGGCTGAGCATGACTTTATCCATTTTTTGTATGAAATTTTCCTTTCGTTTCAGGAGCACGCCAAATACAGGCATATAGATTTTTATTTCGATTGTAAGGAAGAAAAACTAATGCTTTGGTTTGATCCTTATCAAATGCAGAAAGTATTCTACAATCTCATTTCCAATGCATTCAAATATACGCCGAAGAAAGGCGAAATTATCCTGAAAGTGGAGGAAGAGCCGGATTATGTGGTTGTGAAAGTGATTGACAGCGGTATTGGAATCAAGCCGGAAGAGGTTGAGAAGGTATTCGATAGATTTTATCAGGCTGAAAATGGGCTGAATATCAGTAATATGACTCCTGGAACCGGAATTGGATTGGCACTGACCAAAAATATTATTGAAATGCACGGTTCTGAAATAAGTGTAAGCAGTCAGCCTGAAATAGGAACTCATTTCAAAGTAAGGCTTAAAAAAGGCTCATCCCATTTCAGCGAAGAACAGAAATTAAAATCCTCAGAACCGGCAGAAAGTTATCAGGACCAGCTCAATGAGCTAGATGAAGAATTTATCCTTGAAATAGCCGGACTGAATGTCTCCGGGAAAAAAGAGCAAACCATGCTTATTGTTGAGGATAATGAGGATCTGGGACAAATGCTGATGCAGATATTCGAACCTATATACAATGTATACTTGGCTTCGGACGGTGAAGAAGGACTGGCTAAAACCCTGGAACTGGTGCCTGATATTGTATTAAGTGATCTGATGATGCCTAAAATGACCGGTGCAGAAATGTGCTCGAAGATAAAAAATAATTTCCTTGTTTCTCACATCCCGGTTGTACTTCTTACGGCACAAACGGCCATGGAATATAACATCGAGGGGCTTCGGTTGGGAGCTGACGATTACATTACCAAGCCGTTTAACGTAAAAGTACTGGTTACCCGATGCAATAATCTGGTGAACAACCGCAAAATGCTTCAGGAAAAATTCAGCAAACAGGCTGATATCTCGCCTCACTTGGTAGCTACCAACCGATTGGAACAAGAATTTCTCGAAAAAGCTATTCAGATAATCGAAAGTAATCTGGACAATTCGGAGTTTGACGTAGATATGTTTTCCAGTGAAATGGCTCTTGGGCGTACAAATTTGTTCGGAAAAATAAAAGGAGTCACCGGACAGAC
>CAZIRA010000108.1:0-8843 GCA_964541615.1 uncultured Paludibacter sp. | reverse complement strand
TCCACAAATTTACGCACTTTTTACTCAAACTCAAACAAACGCCTTAAAATATGTAGAAGATATGCGTATCATCTCTCTTTCCATACAAAACAGGTATGCCACAAAAATATTCTTTTTTAAATACTTTCTATTTAGAAATTATTTTCCTATTTTTACAGAGAAATGCTTGATATAGGGCGCTGTGTCATTATTTGTTTTTATTTGGAGAGAAAATTTTAAAACAAAATATTTACCTTGAATTTACCTTTAAAATGTAAGTAAAAATCAAAAACCAAACTAATTTTACCCTTTATGGAAAACATCAAAGCAACCGAAGTAATTGATTGGGCACGTAGTTTTATGTCCAAAGCGCTGGAAGAAATCCGGGAAGAGGAACGCAAGGAACAGAATAAATACGCTGTTTTGGTTCAAAATCCAAATGACAAAGTGTTGATGACGAAGATGTTGGATGAAACTTCGCAAATCCGTGACAACAAAAAACTCGCCAAACGCATCCGCTTACTTCTCAAAGAATACGGAACGCCCGAATTTTTCAATGCCGGTGAACGATTGATGCTGACGGCTTTTAATTCTGTGGGCTATTTAGTTCCGGGCATTTCTGTTCCCATTTTCAAAAAATACCTGAGGGATTACACCAGCGCCATTATTATCAATGAGCGTCCCGATTTGCTGAATGAACACCTGGATGGACGAAACAAACAGAAAATCGGCCAAAACGTGAATTTGCTCGGCGAAGTAGTACTTGGCGATGGCGAAGCCCGCAAACGCTACGAACATTACCTGGAGGCTTTGAAAGATCCGCGCATCAACTATATATCCGTGAAGCTTTCCGGAATTTACGCTCAAATCAATCCGCTGAACTACGAGAATTGCAAGAAAGAGCTTTGTGTACTGATGGGAAATATCTATCAGCGTGCGATGGATTTTCCGTATGTGGATGATAAAGGGATGAAAACCAATAAGTTTGTAAACCTTGATATGGAAGAATACAAGGATACGGAACTCACGATGGATGTTTTCAAAACGGTGCTTTCTGAGCCGCGCTTCAAAAATCTGAATGCCGGAATCGTCATCCAGGCATATCTGCCGGATGCCCGAAAACTTCAGGATGAACTGCTCGATTTTGCAAAAAAACGTTTTGCCGACGGTGGCTCACCGCTGAAAATGCGTCTGGTAAAAGGGGCAAATCTCGCCATGGAAAGCATTCAATCGTCGCTTCGTGGCTGGGAAAATCCGATATACGACGACAAAATTAAAGTGGACGCTAACTTCCTTAAAGTACTTGATGTGGCTCTGTTGCCGGAAAATGTAAAAGCGGTACATGTGGGTGTGGCGTCTCACAATTTCTTTACCATCGGTTATGCCTATTTATTGTCGCAAAAACTGGGTGTAGAAGAGTACGTAACCTTTGAAATGCTGGAAGGAATGGCAAACCATTTACCACGCGTGATGCGAAAACTGGACAAACAAATCATCCTTTACACACCGGTGGTAAACGACGAAAATTTCCTGAATGCCGTTTCGTATCTTGTGCGCCGAATGGACGAAAATACCGGAAAAGACAACTTCCTGACTTACTCATTCAACCTGAAAGAGGGCAGTGAAGAGTGGAATTTCCTGAAAAATCAATTTGAGGAAGCCATGGCGATAAAAGACACGGTGAGCACCGAGCCAAAACGGAAGCAAAACCGTCAACTTCCACAGCCACCATTCAATAATATTAATGAATACAAGAGCGAACCGGACACCGATTTTGACTTGAAACCCAACCGACTTTGGGCAGATGAAATTCGTAAAAAATGGATGAAATCCGAAAAAGACACGCCCTATCAAATTCCGGCACAAGTGGGTGAGAAACAACATACAACCGAAAACAAGAAACAATATTTCGATCGCAGTCAGGATAGCAAAGTGCTTGTATGTGAGGTAAGTACCGTTTCATTGGAAAGGATGAAAGAGGTCATTGAAATTGCTGAAGCAGATAAATCCAACTGGCGAAAAACTGCGCTCGCCGAACGAAATGTCCTGCTGCACAAAACCGCAGAAATTTTGGCAAATAAACGCGGCGATTTGATTGGTGTGATGGCTGCCGTAACCGGAAAAACCTTCAACGAAGGCGATGTGGAAGTGTCGGAAGCCATTGACTTCTGTCGTTTTTATCCCTATTCGATGAAGAAATTCGAGGATTTGAAAACGGTAAAAAATTCGCCGAAAGGTATCATATTGGTTATCCCGCCCTGGAATTTTCCAACAGCAATTCCCGTGGGTGGCGTTGTAGCCGGACTGGCGAGTGGAAACACCGTAATTCTGAAACCGGCATCCGTGGCGTTCCCCATCGCATGGGAATTTGCGCAGGCATTCTGGGAAGCCGGCGTGCCTAAAGATGCCCTGCAGGTAATTTGTCCGGATGGCGGCGCGTCGCTCAATTACCTTACTTCGCATCCGTCAATCAAGCACATCATTTTAACGGGTGGAACCGATACGGCTTTCAAATTATTGGAAAATAATCCGACATGTCCGCTTTCTGCCGAAACAGGTGGAAAAGACGCTATGATACTGACTGCAAGCGGCGATCGCGACCACGCTATTCTTAATGTGGTAAAATCTGCCTTCGGCAATGCGGGACAGAAATGTTCGGCATGTTCGCTTCTTGTGGTGGAAAAAAGCGTTTATGACGATCCGGATTTCAAATCGAAACTGAAAGATGCAACGGAAAGTTTGCACACAGGAAGTGCCTGGAACGGTGGAAATTTGGTGGGTCCGATGGTTTCCAATACGAACGATAAACTGCTACACGCCGTTGATAATCTGGAAGCGGGCGAAAGCTGGCTGGTAGCGCCGGAATTTTTGGACAAAGACCGTTACATCCTGAAACCCTGCGTGAAATGGGGAGTGAAACCCGGAAACTTCACCTTTGAAAATGAGCTTTTTGGCCCGCTGTTGGCAGTGGTTTGTATGGATGATTTGAAGCACGGTGTGGATATTGTCAATTCAAGCGAATATGGTCTGACATCGGGTATTCAGAGCCTGGACGAGAGCGAACGTGCCTATTGGAAAGACAACCTGGAAGCCGGGAACCTGTATATCAATCGTGGAATTACGGGCGCCATTGTTCAGCGTCAGCCGTTTGGCGGCATGAAACGCTCTGCGTTTGGCGGCGGTATTAAAGCCGGCGGCGATAACTATGTAAGCTGTTTTGTGAATTTTGAAGAAACAGATTACAAAGAACCACTGACAATTGACACTAAAGCGTTTGAAAGTTATGCAGGCATTCTTTCCAAAGACGATTTGAACCGCTATCAGCGTGCTATGCAAAGTTACGCAAAAAACTGGCGGGAAGAATTTTCGGTTGAGCGGGTTACGCAAGATTTGGTGGGCGAACTGAATACGTTTCGCTATCTGCCATTGAAAGACGTGGTAATTCGAGTGATGCCAAATGACAAACTGGTAGATGTTCTGATGACCGTCACTGCTTCCAAAATTGCCCGTACTCCTGCCACGGTAAGCATTGCGGCTGATGATGAAAAATTGAGTGTGCTTCAAGCTCTGCCAGGTGATGACTTTGCACTGAAAATCCAGTCTGACGAAGAATTTGTGCAGGATATGGAAAATTACTACCGTGTACGTTGTTGTTCGGCAGATTTACCAATGAGCTATTACGAGCAAGCCGGAAAATCAGGCAAATACATTGCTACTGCCAAACCACTTGTTGAAGGACGTTTGGAACTGCTGCATTACCTGAAAGAGCAGAGTATTTCGTACGAGTACCATCGCTACGGAAGTTTCTCAGAGGAGGACGGGAAATTGTAATTATGAGTTATAAGTTATAAGTTTTGAGTTACAAGTTCAAACTTATCAAACTTCTTAAAACAATTAAACAACCAAACATCCAAACGCTTAAACAACAAAAAAATATGGAAGAATTAAAAGTAAAAATTGCAAAGGGTGGTCCCATGGTAATCTCGGGTGATTTCAAATTGATTTTGCCGGGAAATGAAGAGCAACAAATGAGTGGTAACACGTTTTTTTGCAGATGCGGTTTAAGCAAAAATAAACCTTTCTGCGATACTTCTCACAGAGGAACCAATTTTGATGAGAAGTGATTTTTCAAAACGAATGCAAAAAGAAATGGCTGACAAAAAACATGTCAGCCATTTTCATAATAAATCCTTAGAAATATTATTTCTTTTCAGCAAATACTTTGTAAACTACACCTGCACACAAAGCACCTAAAATTGGAATAGTGATAAACAGCCACAATTGTGGAATGTATTCGCCACCTGCAAAAATAGCTTGTGAAATACTACGAGCCGGGTTTACTGAAGTGTTTGTTACAGGGATGCTGATCAGGTGGATCAAGGTAAGCATCAGACCAATAGCAATTGGAGCAAAACCTTTCGGAGCCCGTTCGTCAGTTGAACCAAGAATCACGATTAAGAACATAAATGTCATAATAAACTCAGAAACAATCGCAGCGATCATGTTGTGACCTTGTGGCGAAAGAGCACCGTAACCGTTGGCAGCAAAAGCACCGGCTTGCGTGTTGTCAATAGCAAAGTCAGCTCTGCCGGAAGCAATTACATAAATCACAACAGCAGCAAGGATTGCGCCTAAGATTTGTGATATTACATAAGGAAGAATTTCTTTTCCGCTGAAACGACCGCCGGCCCAAAGACCAAATGACACAGCCGGATTAAAATGTCCGCCAGAGATGTGACCCAATGCATAAGCACCTGTCAATACTGTAAGACCGAATGCTGCCGCAACGCCTGCATAGCCGATTCCTAATTCAGGAACACCGGCTGCAAAAACTGCTGCTCCACAACCGCCGAGAACCAACCAAAAAGTTCCAATAAATTCTGCAAAATTTCTTTTCATAAAAAAAATAGTTAAAATTCAACCTACTCATAAGGCTTTTCGGTTTCCGCCATTTATTATTTTTCTACAATTTTAAACTACTGATTGTCAAAAGTATAAAAAATTTTGAATTTCGAAACAGTGCTTAACAAATTTTGAGCCAAATGTTTTAAAATAATTAATTTTTTGAGTGAAATGTAAACTTAAGATTACAAAATGAGTAAAGAATATGCCAATGTGCCAATATGCTAATTTGCCAATGTACTAATATTTTAATGTACCACTCAACCATTCAACCATTTTCTAATTTCTAACTTCAGATTTCTAAATTAAAAAACGTATCTTTGCACAAATTTTAATAATTTTATTCACCCAAATTCCCCCTTTAGGGGGGAGGGGGCAGTTTTGAATTTATCCGATTTCCAACAACTTTACGCCCGTCATCCACAGGTAGAAGCGGTGATGCTATGGGCTGCTTCACGCGAACCAAATCTGAAAATCAGTGGTTTGTGCGGATCTTCATTGGCTGTTGTGGCGGCTTCTGTATTTCAGAAAGTTCCAAAAACGCAGGTCTTTATCCTCAATGATGCAGATGAGGCAGCTTATCTCTACAACGATTTGCGGCAAATCCTGTCGGATGAAGCGGTTCTCTTCTTCCCGTCTTCTTACAAAAGGACAATCCGCCTCTCTCAATTGGACAGTTCCAACGAAATACTTCGAACAGAAGCTCTCAACCGCCTTTCAAACAGTTCACAACCCACTATACTGGTCAGCTATCCCGAAGCAATGATGCAGAAAGTAGTTTCTGCCGATGGTTTTAAGAGCAAAACGCTGAAAATCAGAGTTGGAGAGAGTGTGGGAATTGATTACTTGTCGGAAGTGCTGAATGAATACGGATTTCAGCGGGTTGACTTTGTGTACGAACCGGGACAATATTCCATCCGGGGTGGAATAGTGGATGTCTTTTCGTATGCATACGAACTGCCGTTCCGGCTCGATTTTTTTGGTGATGAAGTGGACAGCATTCGGATTTTTGATATTGAAACACAACTCTCCAAAGAGAAAAAGGAGCGGATAGAAATTGTTCCCGATTTGCACAAAGGCGATAAATCCACAAAACTGGTCTCCTTTCCGGAGTTTGCGCCAAAGGATACCTGGTTTCACTTCAAGGATGCTTTGTTTGTAAAAGACCGAATCAATCAGTTTTACGATGAAGCGCTTGTAAAAGCCAATACAGACGATAGGAAAGTGCCCGATTTACATCGCACCCACATCACTGGAAATGAGTTTTTGCAAATGGTCAACGACTTCAGGAAATTGGAATGGAGTAATAAAACCCACTTCAAAGCACAGCAAACCGTTCACTTTAATACTTCTCCACAGCCTGTTTTTCAGAAAAACTTTGACCTGATAGCCGATAACCTGAAAAAACTCCTTTCCGAAGGATATAAACTGTATGTTTTCAGCGACAGCGTAAAACAGACGGATCGGATCAAAGCCATTTTTGAAGATAGAAACGACAATATTTCCTTTCAACCGGTTTTGAATACCATTCATGAAGGTTTTGTAGACAATGATTTGTCGTTGGTTTGCTATACGGATCATCAGATATTCGACCGTTTTCATAAATTCAGCTTAAAAACTGACCGCACCCGGCAGGGAAAAGTGGTGATGACGCTCAAAGAGCTGAATCAGCTTCAGGTTGGCGATTATGTGGTGCATGTGGATCACGGCGTGGGGAAATTTGGCGGTCTGGTGCGTACGAATGTGAATGGAAAATTGCAGGAAATGGTGAAGCTGATTTACAAGGATGAGGATATCATTTTTGTGAGCATTCACTCTCTCCACCGAATTTCAAAATATAAAGGCAAGGAAGGCGAAGCGCCGCGCATCAATAAGCTTGGTTCGGGAGCGTGGGAACGGCTGAAAGAACGCACCAAGTCCAAAGTGAAGGACATTGCGCGCGATTTGATAAAATTGTATGCCAAACGCAAAGCCGAAAAAGGATACCAATATTCGCCCGACAGCTACCTGCAGAATGAACTTGAAGCTTCGTTTATCTACGAAGATACGCCCGATCAGGTAAAAGCTACTGCCGACATCAAAAAAGACATGGAGGCGGATATGCCGATGGACCGCCTGGTGTGCGGCGATGTGGGTTTTGGAAAAACGGAAGTGGCTGTGCGTGCGGCCTTCAAAGCAGTAGCAGACAGCAAGCAGGTGGCAGTTTTGGTGCCAACAACGGTACTTGCTCTACAGCACTACAATACATTTAAAGATCGGTTGAAAGATTTTCCATGTACCGTTTCCTATATAAGCCGTGCAAAATCAGCAAAACAAAATAAAGAAACCCTTGAAAAACTTGAAAAGGGAGAAATCGATATTATTATCGGTACGCATAAGTTGGTTGGGAAATCGGTGAAATTCAAAGATTTGGGTTTGTTGATCATTGATGAAGAGCAGAAATTCGGCGTTTCAGTCAAAGAAAAACTGAAAGAGCTGAAAGTTAATGTGGATACGCTAACGCTGACTGCCACACCGATTCCACGAACGTTGCAGTTTTCACTTCTTGGGGCACGTGACCTTTCAATCATTAATACGCCTCCTCCAAACCGCTATCCGGTTCAGACAGAAATTCATGCTTTTGATGAAGAGATAATCCGTGATGCTATCGGTTTGGAAATGAGCCGAAACGGTCAGGTTTTCTTTGTGAACAACCGCATCCAAAACATTTACATGATTGAAGCGATGATAAAAAGGCTCGTTCCGGGCTGCCGTGTGGCAGTGGGACACGGACAAATGCCGGCAGATGATTTGGAAGAAGTAATAATGGATTTCATTGATTACGAGTATGATGTGCTCATTGCTACCACCATTATCGAAAGCGGAATTGACATTCCAAATGTGAATACTATTATAATCAATAGCGCTCACCGGTTTGGATTGAGTGATTTGCACCAGCTTCGGGGCAGGGTAGGGCGTAGCAACCGAAAAGCTTACTGCTACCTGCTTTCGCCGGATATGAGTCTACTTACGCCTGATGCGCGCCGCCGTTTGCAAGCCATTGAGACTTTCTCGGAATTGGGAAGCGGTTTCAATATCGCCATGCAGGATTTGGATATTCGCGGAGCGGGAAATATGCTGGGAGCCGAGCAAAGTGGATTTATCACCGATTTGGGCTATGAAACTTATCAGCGCATACTGAACGAAGCCATTCATGAGCTGAAAGACGAAGAATTTGCGGAGCTTTATGCCGGGGAAAGAGCTGAAAAACGACAGAATGCCTACGTGACTGATTGTCAGATTGATACCGATTTAGAGATCATGTTTTCTGATGAATACGTTGAAAGCACATCGGAGCGAATTTCGCTTTACCGTGAATTGGATAACATCGAAAATGAATCGGAATTAGCTGAATTCCAAAAGAATATGGAAGACCGATTCGGAAAGATGCCTAAGCGAAGTCTTGGCCTGCTGCTTGTGGTTCGCCTGCGTTGGCTTGCCATGCGATTCGGAATCGAACGGCTGGTTTTGAAAAATGGTCAGATGTCTGCATTTCTCGTTTCCAATCTGCAATCTCCTTATTATCAGTCGGATGAATTTGGAAGAATGCTTCAATATATGGCTCGAAATCCCAGAAAAACCAAACTCCGCGAAAACAACGGCAAACGCTCCGTGGTTTTTACAGATGTAAAATCGGTGGAAGATGCGTGGGGGATAATGGATAGTGTGTAGAATACCTGACACTGTCCTCGCTTAATCGTTCTTTTCGGCCCACTGGCCGAGGTTGCCCGTTAGCAGACCTCTCTGCAGCTTGTCAGTAATAACTTGCTAAAGTTGAGTTAATACAGATATACAGCCTCCGGGGAGATTTAGAGGCCCTTTAACGAATCATTTTTAGCTTCCGCTTCGGTTTTTTTCAGCAGGTCTTCTTTGGCTTCAAGTGCTTTCAGTCGCTTGTTAAAGGTTTCCAGATCATTGCGAAG
>CAZIRA010000107.1:4395-8865 GCA_964541615.1 uncultured Paludibacter sp. | reverse complement strand
AAAACAAAAAAGGACAACCTATCAAGATTGTCCTTTTTTATTAAGTGTATTCAACGCGTTTATTTCACAGCATCAGCCAAATCCGATCCTGCTTTGAATTTTGCAACTTTTTTAGCAGGAATGTTGATGGCTTTTTTGGTAGAAGGGTTCACACCGGTGCGTGCAGCGCGTCTGGCAACAGAGAATGTTCCAAATCCAACCAGACTTACTTTTTCGCCTCTTTTCAGTGCGGAAGTAATACATTTCACGGTTGCATCAAGGGCTCTTTTGGAGTCAGCTTTGGTTAAGCCGGATGCATAGGCAATAGCACTAATCAATTCAGCTTTGTTCATAATTTTTTAATTTAAGACAATTAAACATACATATACCACCTACAAATGTAATGATAACTAAATGAATGACAAAATATTTCAACAAAAACCTATTTAAATTTGTTTAATTTCTTCAATTTATGTTCAAAAACATCTGTTTGGAGTTTTTTTCGTATTTTTGCAAATTCAAAATCAAGTTTTTAGTTATAATGAACAGATCGCTGCCACCAGTTGTAAAGAATTTACTAATCATCAATGTAATCCTGTTTTTGGCGTCCTGGATGATGCCTGCTATTCTGAGGCGCTGGGGATTAAATATACAGCTGGAAGACCTGCTGGGAATGCATTATTTCGCATCGGAAAAGTTCAATCTGATCCAGATGCTCACCTATATGTTTCTGCATGCTCCGTTCCCGAATATCACCCATATTTTTTTCAATATGTTTGCCCTGTTTATGTTTGGGCCTATCCTGGAGCAGGTATGGGGACCTCGCAAGTTCCTGATTTTTTACCTTGTTACCGGAATCGGAGCCGGTATCGTACAGCAGCTGTTCTGGTATATTGATATGGGAAGCATGTTTTCTGCCATGGATTCAGCCGTGTCCAGCGGTTCGGCCGAGTCGCTTGCGCCCTATTACGGAAAATTGTCGCGCTATTTCAGATTTTCCGGAGATATCAGCCAAATGAATACGGCTGATGTGCTGATGATGAAAAAAGAGCTGATGAATTCATTGCTGACTGTGGGAGCTTCAGGTGCTATCTTCGGCATTTTACTTGCTTTTGGGTGGCTTTTCCCGGAGCAAAGGCTATTCCTCATGTTTATTCCTGTCCCAATCAAAGCGCGTTATTTTGTGGCAGGATATGCTGTTTTAGAACTTTTCCTCGGCGTAGCAAGTTTCAGAGGTGACAGCGTGGCTCACTTCGCGCACTTAGGCGGGATGCTTTTCGGGTTGATGTTGATTTTGTATTGGAGGAAGAAAGGAAGGCTGTACGGACAGAATTAAATAAGCAGTGAGCTATTTAACCACTTAACCATTTAGCCACTCAACCATCTAAGCATTTAACCACTCAACCATTTAACCATTTAACCAAAAAAATGAATTTCCTCGATAACATAAAACTGACTTTCAAAAACGGTAACATGGTTATCCGCCTAATTTACATAAATGGTGCGGTGTTTTTGATTTTTGGTCTGCTTTCCATATTTCTCCATCTGTTTCGGCTGGATCAGATATCCTTTACCCATTGGTTTTCAGTTCCTTCCAACATGAAAGACCTCCTGACGCACATCTGGACTCCGATCACTTACATGTTTTATCATGAGCGGTTTTTCCATATTTTGTTCAATATGCTAGTGCTTTTTTGGTTTGGAAAAATATTTTTAATGTATTTTTCTGAAAAACAACTGCTTGCGGTATACGTTTTCGGCGGACTTCTCGGAGCTTTGCTGTATATTATGGCATATAACCTGCTGCCGGTGTACACCACACCTCAAGCAGATGGTTTTCTGCCGGTAAATGGCAGCCTGCTGATGGGAGCTTCCGGCTCAATCATGGCAGTAATTCTGGCTGCTGCGGTTCGCTCTCCTAATATGGAAATGCAGCTGATGCTTGTCGGTCGTATAAAGTTGATGTGGATAGCTGTAATCATTATTTTGGTAAGTGTTTTCGGTCTTCGCTCCGAAAACAGCGGTGGTGAACTGGCACATTTAGGCGGTGCTTTGGGTGGCTACCTCTTTGTCACTTTTGAGAAAAAAGGAGTTGATATCACCCGTTTCATCAATTCAATTGTAGATTTTTTCGTGAATATTTTCAAACCCCGTCCTAAAATGAAGGCGACGCAATACAACGCTCAGAAAATGTCGCCCGAAGAATACAATCAGAAAAAAGCGAGGGACGTGAAAGAAATTGACCGGATTTTGGATAAAATTAAAACCTCCGGATATGAAAGCCTGACTTCAGACGAAAAAAGAAAGCTTTTCGAACAAAAAAGATAGAAAAATCGAATGATCAAATTTTTAAAAGGTATATTGCTCCTGCTGAATATCCTGGCTGTAATTGCTTTGATACTGGTGAAAATTGGCTCGGTCGTGAGTCCGAACACCTTTATCCTGACGGCCTATGCTTCATTGGGTTTACTGCCTTTTTTGTTGATCAACGTCGGTTTTGTTGGTGTATGGGTTCTTGCCCGGAAGTGGTATTTCCTGATTTCACTTGCCGCAATCATTCTTTTTTCGGGAACCATTAAAAGTGCTTTCCCTATCAATCTGAGTAAGCCCGATATTGATTCTACGTACTTAAAAGTAAAAGTACTTTCGTACAATACGATGAACACCGGTATGCTGAAAAAGCACACCAAAGACGCTCCCAATCCCGTTGTGCAGTACATTCTGGATTCAGATGCCGACATTGTATGCCTGCAGGAATTTGCTTTCAGCCAAAACGAACATCAGTTTCAGGAAGACGATTTCGAACGAATTTTCAAGAAATATCCGCATAAACACGTGAGTTTTCAGTTGGATAAATGGCGGATGAACATCGGTGTGGCCACGCTTTCCAAATATCCGATTATCGAAAAACGAAATATCGACTTTCACGCAGAATTTAATCTTTCTATCTACACCGACATTGTAATAGAAGATGACACCATCCGTGTGATCAACAACCACCTCGAATCCAACCGCGTAACGGCAAAGGACATGAAAAAAACGGCTGAACTGCGCAGTGATTTTTCATCAGAGAAACTGAGTTCCGTCACAAAGTATCTTTCTCAAAAACTGAGTGTTGCCTACCGTGTAAGGGCAAAACAGGCCGATTTGATTGCAAAATTGATCAAAGAATCGCCCTATAAAGTGATTTCCTGCGGAGACTACAACGACGTGCCGGCTTCGTACACTTATTCTAAGATAAAAGGAAATTTGAAAGATGCCTATGTTGAGAGCGGAAACGGCCTGGGATTGACGTTTGTTCAGTCGCTCTACCGATTCAGAATCGATTACATCATGTACAACAACACATTTCAATCAGATAATTTTGTCATCGGCAAGCTGAAAAAATCGGATCACTTCCCAATTCAGGCAGATTTATATTTGCCGAAAAAATAGCTGATTATTATTGAATAATTTAGTAACTTTGTCTTGTAAATTTTTTAAATAAAATATTTAACTTTAATTACTTAAAATCAAAAGATTATGAACGTACCGGCTAATTTAAAGTACACCAAAGACCACGAATGGGTTAGGATGGAAGGTGATTTTGCATACATAGGTATTACCGATTATGCTCAAAGCGAATTGGGCGAAATAGTATTTGTTGAAATCGAAACGGTAGGAGAAACATTTGCCGCCGGTGAAATTTTCGGTTCCGTAGAAGCAGTAAAAACCGTATCCGAACTTCTGTTGCCTGTTGCAGGTGAGATCGTTGAATTTAACGAACAGCTGGAAGACAAACCGGAATTGGTAAACGACGATCCATACGGTGAAGGCTGGATGGTAAAAGTTGCAGTTGCTGAAAGTGATGCAGAGCTGCTTACTGCCGATGAATACATGGCTTTGATAGGATAAAAATTCAATTTTGAGTTTTGAGTTTATAGCTTACTGTAAAAAGTCTGATTGACTTTGGAAAAGTACTATAAACTAAAAACTGCTTACTAAATACTAATATATGACACCAAGAGTATCGATCATTATGGGCAGTACTTCGGATCTGCCGGTGATGAAAAAAGCGGCTGAATTTCTGGATGAAATGGAGATTCCATTTGAAATTCACGCTCTCTCTGCTCATCGCACACCTGCTGAGGTAGAAAAATTCGCTAAGAATGCCAAAGAAAATGGTATTCAGGTGATAATAGCAGCAGCGGGAATGGCTGCACATCTTCCGGGTGTAATTGCGTCTATGACTTCACTACCTGTAATCGGTGTGCCAATCAAAGCGTCGTTGGACGGTCTTGATGCACTTCTGGCGATTGTTCAGATGCCTCCCGGAATTCCAGTGGCTACCGTTGGAATTGACGGTGCACTCAATGCCGGAATCCTGGCTGCGCAAATCATAGCAACAGCAGATGAAAACCTGCAAAAGAAACTGGTGGATTACAAGGAAAATCTGAAAAAGAAGATTGTAAAAGCCAACGAAGAACTAAAAGACGTAGAATATCGTTTTAA
>CAZIRA010000107.1:0-4295 GCA_964541615.1 uncultured Paludibacter sp. | reverse complement strand
ATGCAAACATTAGACAATTTCAATTTTAAAGGTAAAAAAGCCTTTGTGCGCGTAGATTTCAATGTTCCGGTGGATGAAAATCAAAACATCACCGATGATACCCGTATCCGCGCTGCTATGCCGACTCTGAAAAAAATACTTGCTGACGGCGGTCGCTTGATCATCGCATCGCACATGGGACGTCCGAAAAAGAATCCCGATCCAAAATATTCATTGAAAGCAATCGTTGACCGCGTGTCTGAACTGCTTGGTGTTCAGGTAAAATTTGCTGCTGACTGCATCGGTGAAGAAACCGAAAAAATGGTTGCTGCATTGCAGGACGGTGAAGCGCTTTTACTTGAAAATCTTCGTTTCTATGCTGAGGAAGAAGGAAAACCCCGTTTGCCAGAAACTGCAACTGAAGAAGAAACCGCTGCTGCTAAAAAAGAGGTAAAAGCTTCTCAAAAAGAATTTACCAAAAAACTGGCTGCTTTGGCTGATGCTTATGTGAACGATGCATTTGGTACCGCTCACCGTGCACACGCTTCTACAGCGTTGATTGCTGATCATTTTGATGCTGACCACAAAATGTTCGGATATTTGATGAACAAAGAAGTGGACGCAGTTGACAAACTGATGGATAATCCTGCTCGTCCTTTCACCGCAATCATGGGTGGTTCAAAAGTTTCTACCAAAATTGAAATCATCGAAAATCTGCTTACCAAAGTGGATAATCTGATCATTGCCGGTGGAATGACTTATACATTTACCAAAGCTTTGGGTGGAAACGTAGGAAATTCAATCTGCGAAAACGACAAATTGGATCTCGCTCTCGAACTGCTAGAAAAAGCAAAAAACAACAACGTGAAAATGGTGTTGGCCGTGGATGTTAAAATTGCTGATGCTTTCAGCAACGATGCAAATACGCAGTTTGTGCCGGTTGGCCAAATTCCTGAAGGATGGGAAGGACTTGATATCGGCCCTGAAACTGAGAAAATCTTCGCTGACGTGATTAAAAACTCAAAAACTATTCTTTGGAATGGTCCTACAGGTGTTTTCGAATTTGAAAACTTCACTCACGGCTCACGTGCAGTTGGCGAAGCTATCGTAGAAGCTACTAAAAACGGTGCATTCTCGCTCGTAGGTGGTGGCGACTCAGTGGCTTGCGTAAACAAATTCGGCATTGCTGATGATATGTCTTACGTTTCTACAGGTGGCGGAGCATTGTTAGAAGCCATCGAAGGACGCGTATTGCCAGGAATCGCTGCGATTAAAGGGTAAACACCCCTAACCCCTGAAGGGGAATAATATAAGATAACCCGAATGGTTTGGACTGTTCGGGTTTATTTTAAAAAAATTATTAATAACTTTTTTTACTCCCCTTTAGGGGATGGGGGTTTATCATGAAAAAAATAGTAGCATTTGCAGGAAGTAATAGTTCTAGGTCGATAAACGGACAGTTAATCAATTTCACGTTAGAGAATTTCAAAAATTTCGAAGTTGAATTTCTTGATTTGAATGACTTCGAAATGCCGATATTCTCGATTGATCGTGAGAAAAAGGATGGAGTGCCTCAGTCGGCAGTTGATTTCAGAAAAAAACTGCATGAAGCCGATGGAATTATCATTTCTGTGGCCGAGCATAATTGGACAATCACCGTTGCAATGAAAAATTTGCTGGACTGGTGCAGCCGTGTGGACATGAATATCTTCGATAACAAACCGATGCTTTTGATGAGTGTGTCCATCAGCAGGGTAGGAGGAGCCCGTGCGATGGGATATATGCTGACGACGAAAGAAAAATTCAATATGAACGTGGTTGAAACTTTCTCGTTGCCGTCATTTAATCATACTTTTGCCGAAGGAAGAATAACTGATGAAGAATTAAACGGTGAGCTTAAAGAAAAAATCGGTGTTTTCATTAATAGTCTTAGCTAGAAAGATCCATTTATAATGATAAAAACCCTTCGTACGTTTTGTGCGAAGGGTTTCTTGTTTTGTGGCGGTCTTTAATTGAAGAAATATTTAATTCCTCCATAAAAATGTCTCGGCAGTCCCGGATAGTAATACCTCGGCTCATTTCCACCCACTGAAAGCGCATTTACAGAAATCATGGATGCGTAGCGAGCGTCTGTGAGGTTATTTATTCCGTTAAATATCTCAATTTCGCCAAGTTTAGGAATTGAAATCTGATAGGAAGATTTCAGTTGGATGGTGAAATATCCATCCGATGTGCCGGTGTTAGCGTCATTCAGGTATTGCGAACCAACGAGTAAAAACTGCGATTGAATCAGTAAATCGTCTATCGGTTCCCAATTTAAACCGGCTTGCGCTACGCTGGATGGAATTCCCGGCAGTTTTTTACCATTATATATAATGTCATTGTCCGTAAATTCTATAAATGAATTGTCCGACAACGTATAGTTCGCATTCATGATCAGATTTCCGGGGAATATGCCGGAAGCGAAAATATGCTGTTTAAACATAAGTTCAATGCCTCTGTGCCGTGTTTTACCAGCATTTATTCCCGTAAAAATATCTTCTGTCAATCGTTTTGTGACCAATAAATTAGTTAGGTTTATTTGGTAAACAGCAGCATCCAGCAGGGTCTTGCCGCCAAATAAATTCATCCTCACTCCAATTTCAGTTTGAATCCCTTGTTCCGGACGAATATCTTCGTTGATATCTCCTTCGGGTAACAGTGTTTCTTCAGGCGATGGCATGGAAAAACCATGTCCTGCCGAAGCATAGAAAGCAATCTGATGGTTTGGAGCATAATTTACACCTACTCTCGGTGAGAAAATTACTGGAAAATTTCTAGTCCCGCTTTGATCGCCATTTTCCGGAAATTGATCAGTGAGCTTATAATTTACCTTGCTCAATGAAGCTCCGGCACTGATATTCCACTTTTCATTGGGTCGGAAATAGGCCAAACCAAAAATATTCAACTGATTCCGATTTTCTGAATTTTTGTTTATCAGGGCATCATTTTTATCCAATAACCATTTATAAGTGTCATTCACAAATTCAAATCCTGCTGCCACATCCCACTTTTCGGAATGAAAATTTACTCTGTTGCGAAGTCCGAAACTCGTAGTCCCATCATCCAGGTTGTTGAAAGGTCGTTTCTCATAACTATCTATCCACTTTCCGAATGCAGTAAGGCGATTGCTCCAGGCCGATGATAGAGAATTTGAAAGCGTCACACCACTAATTCCTTTCTGCACTTTCTTAAATCCTTCGATTGCTTTCCAGTTAGCAGCTGCTGATTGCGGGCTGTTTTCATACGTTGTTTTTCCAATTGAGCTGGGAATGCCTGCATTTACATCCATTAATATCAATGTATAAGCAATGGAGTGGGAGGGCTGGCTCCACTGTCCGGTTGTGAGCAGAGAAGTTCGTCTGAAATCGTTATTCTCTCTGTAGCCGTTGGATTGCAGGTGATTAATATTTCCTGATGCGTTGAAATTTCCCTTGCCAAAATTGCCGTTTAATCCGGCTTTCAATGTGTTGAAGCTCCCATATTGCATTAATGCACTTAAAGATTTAATATTTTCGTTGGACGTATACATATTAACATTACCTCCAAGTCCCGAACCGTATAGGGTAGAAGCAGGTCCTTTCACAATTTCAATTCGGTTGATATTCATTAATTCAATGTCTTCCGGAGTTGAAATCCCGTCTGAAGATGTGATAGGAATGTCATTCAGATACGATTTTATCCGGTTAGTGTTATAGGGAGTCCTGCTTCCCACTCCACGAATTACGATTCGGCTTGTGCCGTATGTTCCGCTGTGCATGTAAATTCCCGGTACGGAATGAAGCGCAGTATTGAAATTATTGCCGTCACTAATATTAATGTCTTTTTTTTCCAGCAAAGTTATGCTTCCAGGAACTTTCTGAAGTCTCGTATTTACCTGATAAGATCCAATTACCACTTCATTTAATAGAATAATTGAATCTTTTTGTTCAATTTCAGCAGCGTTAATTGTAGCTATTGCACTGATTAAAAGAAAAAGTACACAGGTTTTTAATATCTTCATCACAAATTTTTGATTATATGTCTCATTATTTAATGTAAAAACAGGTATGAAAGTTCAGAAAATCCGAACGAACAACATTTTCTTTGAAATAATTTTTATCTATATCGAACATTTTTCAATTAATTCTCTCGTCCTATTTTTGTAATAAACCATGTGTGAAGAGGCAAAATTCACCCTGTTTCGGTTTAATCACCAAATCTTCCTCAAAATTTATTCATTTTTATCACTCAGATATTCAGCGAATTAAGAAATGGAAAAAAAATAGTTTAAAATA
>CAZIRA010000106.1:6261-8898 GCA_964541615.1 uncultured Paludibacter sp. | reverse complement strand
ATAAAATAAAGTTATTTAGCTGATTGTCTGGTAGTTATATCGCTATATAATTTTTGTCATGTACTAAGAAAAAATGTCTTGTATTGTTATGATTAACGTGAGTTCGACATAAAATTATTTTTTAATATCTATAAACTCTTGAGTACCAATAAGTAATAAGGTTATTTTTTTTGAATGTATTTTTTCTACTAAGGTTTTATCTGAATATACAGACATTCCCGAGGATTTTAGTTCCGAACAATACCTTATTTCTACTTTTTTGAACCTTAGTAGAAAATGAATTAGTAACAGTTAAAACCTTATTAGCTTATTTTGAATATAATCTGCATATTTTATATCGAACTCACGTTATGATTAATTAAAATCCCGAAATGCAACATCACTAAAGTTAAAGTTCTGTGAAAATATGCGTCAAAGTTACAAGGGATACATAGGGAAAGTAAGGATAAAAAGATGTTATAGAGCAGGTTTCGGAAAATCCTCGCCTCTGAAAAAAACCTGACAGGTTTCGAAACCTGTTAGGTTTTTGTACAAAAAAAATCCCTCTCACAACATGCGAGAGGGATTTCATTCTATTTCAGCTTTACAGGCTTTCTCCAAAATCTTCTTTGAACTTAGCTACTAATTTTTGCGGCCAGTCGTTTACCGGTTCCAGTCCGCCCATAAAGAAACGGAGCACCGGCGGTTCGTATACAAATCGAAGCCCGCCAATCATATGACGGTTGTCAAAAAGCCATTTCAGCCTGTCAATCACAAATTTTATCTGCGAAAGTGTGAAAACCCGGCGGGGCACAGCCAATCGGAGAAGCTCCATATCGGCATACGTTTCGTTGCCGTACTCATCACGCTGGTTGGAGATAGAACCGCGCTCCATTCCTCTGATTCCTGAAATCAGGAACAGCGCAGCTGCCAGCGAACCTGCCGGATATTCTGTCTGTGGAATGTGCGAGCAAAATTCCATGGCATTGACGTGAGCGCCCAGTACTCCGGCCGGTTTCACCATTGAAATTCCGTATGCGTCAAGCGTATCTACCAGGTATTTGATAAAGCTCGGACTTTGGCTGATCACTGTTTCGTCCAGCGTTTCGTAGAGTCCTACAGCCATACTTTCAATCTCCCTCACAGAAATTCCTCCGTAAGTCAGAAATCCTTCAAAAAGCGGAACAAACGCCTCCAGCTCTTTGTAAATTTCTTCACTGTCCGTACAGATGCCGCCGCCACGGGAAGAACTCAATTTACGTGCCGAGAAATAGACCAGATCAGCCATGCCGGTCATTACTTTGATCACTTCACCGATGTTGCTGTTTTTGAACTCTTCTTCGCGCTGAAGCACAAGGAATGCATTTTCACCCAAAAGGCTGGCATCCAACACCAGACGAATTCCGTATTTGTCAGCTATTTCGCGCACATCACGCAGGTTCTGTACGGAGAAGGGTTGCCCACCAATCAGGTTCGTAGAGGCCTCCATACGAATGAAGGGAATGTTTTTGGCACCGTGCAGCTTGATGATATCTTCCAGCTTCTCAATGTTCATATTGCCTTTGAAAGGATGGGTAGAATTCATCACGTAAGCTTCATCGTAAAGCAGTTCTGCAATTTTCCCGCCATTTTCAGTAATGTGAGCCATTGCTGTGGTGAAATGGTAGTTCATCGGAATCAGATTTCCTTTGCGGATATACACTTTAGAAATGATATTTTCAGCTGCGCGTCCCTGGTGAACAGGGAGCAGGTATTTTTTCCCCAAGACATCCTGAACGGCTTTGTGCAGGCGCACGAAGCTCTGCGAACCGGCGTAGGCATCGTCGGCGCGCATCATGGCAGAGAGCTGTTCGTCACTCATGGCGTTGGTGCCGCTGTCGGTCAGCATATCGAGAAATACGTCCGTTGTGCTCAGTCTGAAAGTATTGAAACCGCCTTCGTAAAGCGCTTCCAACCGTCTTTCAATGGGCACAAGGTGTAGTTTTTGTACAATCCGTGTTTTGTGAAGTTCTAACGGAATATTTTCTCCTGAATAGAATTTAATTTCTTGCATGGTAAAAAGTGTGTGATGTTTGCAATTATTCTGACAAAATGAATATATAATGAATTATTATTGTCAAAATGCGAATTAATTTTGCAAATGTACAATATATTCCTTTAATATTCAGGAAAAAACTTTACAAAATAACTATAAGGAATAAATACATGGATTAAAGCAACTATTTATGATTCACTTATGAATTTCGTGAACTTTATAACTGAAGTCATCATGACTTTTTTCTGAAACAGCAATCGATCCGTCAGTTGACGGGTCAGTGCTCTCTGTATTTAACAAATTGCAGAAAATCAGGACGACTTCACTAAAAGACAGAACAGCAAAGGCAACATTATTTAACGTGAGCTCGAAATAAGAATTGGAATAATTGCCTGATTGAAAACTCTGTATTTCTCATAAGGAATGAAAATCAATAGAAATATTGTTGAGTAGTACCAAATTCCACGTTGAGGATCTATTCCCTACGGGAAAAAATGCCGGCAAATTCAGTCTGTTGATATGGATGTCCTGCGGACAAAATTACCTCAAATTCACCAAAATATTGACAATCCCCCAATATCTGTCAGCGAAGCGATCTAATGTCTGACAGCGCAGCGGTCTGA
>CAZIRA010000106.1:0-6161 GCA_964541615.1 uncultured Paludibacter sp. | reverse complement strand
AGCGAAGCGATCTGATTCTCTCTACATCGGATCCACATCCAGGCTTATCCGCACCGATTTATAGCCTTCCGAGGCCAAAATAGTGTCGGTAATTTCCTGCAGGTATTTTTTAGCCTGATCGGGGGATATTTCATTTTCTAATTTCAGGAGAATATTTTTAATGTAAAAATTCTGAATCCGCCCAACCATTGGGATATTCGGACCGATCACCCTGTTGCCGAAAATTTTTACCATAGCAGAAGCCATGTCTTTGGCAGCCCGATCGACCACTTTTACATCACGGTGTTTGAGGGTGGCTTCTACCAGGCGGAAATAGGGCGGATACCTGTACAACTTCCGTTCTGCAGATTGGGTTTTGAACATAGCGGCATAGTCGTTTCGGATTACCTGACCGATAACCGGATGCAACGGATTGGAGGTTTGAAGTACTACCGTTCCGCGTTTGAATTTTCGTCCGGCTCTCCCGCTCACCTGCGCCATCAGCTGGTACGCTCTTTCGTGTGCACGGAAATCGGGAAAATTCAGCATGTTATCGGCATTCAGAATCCCCACAAGGCTTACTCTCTCAAAGTCCAACCCTTTGGTAACCATTTGTGTTCCGACCAGAATATCAATTTTACCGCTTTCGAAGTCTCCAATGATATTTTCCAGCGATTTTTTGCTACGCGTTGTGTCCAGGTCCATCCGTATGGTCTTTGCATCGGGAAAAAACTCCTGAATTTCCTGTTCTATTTTTTCTGTTCCAAAACCTTTATTTTCCAGATTCGGCGTATGGCAAACCGGACAATTCACCGGAATATTCTCAGTATGCCCGCAGTAATGGCACGTCAGTTTATTCAGGTATTTATGCAGGGTCAGGCTCACGTCGCAATTTTTACATTTCGGCACATAAGCACATGCTTTGCACTCCATATAGGGTGCATAACCACGTCGGTTTTGAAAAAGGATAACCTGTTCTTTGTCGGCAAGTGCCTGTGTTATTTTTTCGATAAGCAACGGTGTGAAATGTCCCTGCATCTCTTTTTTCCGATACGCTTCCTTGGTATCTGCCACCAAAATATCGGGCAGTTCAATTTCCTTGTAACGGGTTTTCATTTCTACCAGACCGAACTTGCCGGTTTTTGCATTGAAATAACTTTCAAGAGAAGGTGTTGCCGTGCCCAACAGAGTTTTTGCTCCGTGCATGCCGGCCAGCACTATTGCAGCATTCCGGGCATGGTAGCGTGGCGACGGATCAAACTGCTTGTAGCTGGATTCGTGCTCTTCATCCACTATTACGAGCCCAAGCTGGCGAAAAGGGAGAAAAACGGATGAGCGAACGCCGATAATTACTTCGTAGCCTTTATTATTCAGGACATTATCCCAGATTTCCACCCGCTCGGCATCAGAAAATCTGGAATGATAAATTCCCAGTTTATTCCCAAAAATCAGCTTCAAACGAGTAGTGAGCTGAGTGGTCAGTGCTATCTCCGGAACCAGATAAAGCACCTGCTTTTTTTCAGCCAATACCTTATTGATCAGGTGGATATAAATTTCGGTTTTCCCGCTTGAAGTCACGCCGTGAAGCAGTACAACTTGTTTCCCGGAAAACTGCTGATAAATCTCTGCCAATGCCTGCTCCTGAAAACCGGCAAGCGGAAAAGGCTTTTCGGTTTGAAGTTCCGAAAAATCAAGCCTACCGATTTCTTTCTTATATAACTCAAGGATTCCTTTGTCAATCAGACTGTTGAGAATAGCCGAAGAAGCTTCTGACTGTTCAAGAAGTTCTTTTTTGGAAACTTCAACCGTGATTTTTCTGGAAAGAATCTTGGATAAATCCAGGTATTTCATCAGCACTTCAAGCTGTTTACGAGCTCTGCTCAATTCGTCGAAGATTTCTTTCAACCGGTTCTCAGAGGCGGCTTCCTCAGTCAGTCTGACGCAGGTTTCCGTTTTTACCTTAAACTTCTCCGTCAGCTCTTCGCTTACCTCAACGGCACCTTTCTCCATCAAAGACTTCAGAAAAGGCATTACATCCCTGATTTCAGTATCTTTCATCAATTCGGCAATGTTCCTGATTTTTCCATCAGAAAGCGCATCCAGAATCTTAAATTCCCTTTCAGACATGGCTGTTTCTTCCTCAAAATCGGCATTGAGGCGCACCTGAGTCTCACTTTCGAGCTTCAATCCTGAGGGCACCGCCGCCTGGTACACATCGCCCGTGCAAGCTTGATAGTAATGGCTGATCCAATCCCAGAATTTCAGCTGCGGATACCTTAAAATTGGTTTTTCATCAAGCAGATAGATAATCTCTTTTGCCTTGTAAAGTTTGGGCGCATTGCTGTGAATCATGCTGACGATTGCCGTGTACATTTTCTTTTTCCCAAAGGGAACTATCACACGCATCCCAATCTGAACCAGATCGGTCCATTCACCGGGAACTGCGTAGGTAAACGTATTTCCCAATGGCAAAGGCAGTATGACGTCAACAAATTTCATTTATTCAGCGGATTAGCAGGACAGGAAATCAGGTGGTCGTTGATCATGCCGGCTGCCTGCATGAACGCGTAGCAGATGGTGGATCCGACAAATTTGAATCCCCGTTTTTTCAGCGCTACGCTCATGGCGTCTGATTCGGGCGAGCGGGCCGGAATTTCAGACGTGGTTTCGTAGCGGTTTTCAATGGTTTTGTAGTTGGTAAACTGCCAGATATACGTATCAAACGAGCCAAATTCATTTTGGATTTCAATAAATGATTTTGCGTTGGTTACCGTAGAGCGGATTTTTGCCTGATTGCGGATGATCGAAGCATCCTGCATCAATTCTTGAATTTTTGCCTCATCGTACAAGGCAATTTTATTCACGTCAAATCCATCCAGAGCCTTGCGGAAATTTTCTCTCCTGTACAAAATCGTCTTCCAGCTGAGTCCGGCCTGAAATGCATCCAACACGATAAATTCAAACAACTTATCATCATCATGAAGCGGAACTCCCCACTCTGTATCGTGATATTCTTTCATCAACGGATCGCCGGCAGGCCATGAACATTCCGTTTTATTCATTGTTTCTTTTTGTATATTTGCCATTGGTTGTATTTTTGCAGACGGTTTTTAGTTGTGCAGAAAAATTTTTGCACCAGTTACAAAATTACAAATTCAATTTGAAAAAACAGCTATTAAAATAAGAATGATGAATCCCATTGAGATTATTGAAAAATATTACGACCCGAAAAGCGAACTTTACAACATGCTGATTATCCACAGCAGCCAGGTGAGGGACAAAGCACTTGAAACAGTGCAGAAACATCCTGAATTAGGTGCTGACAGCCTGTTTATCAGCGAGGCCGCCCTGCTTCATGATATTGGAATTTTTCTAACCGATGCGCCTGACATTGAGTGTTTTGGAACACATTCATACGTTGAACACGGATATTTGGGAGCAGATATTATCCGCAGGGAAGGTTATGAAAAACATGCACTGGTTTGCGAACGCCACACCGGATTGGGATTGACTCTGGAGCAGATTGTGAAGCAGAATCTTCCTGTTCCGCACAGAGAAATGGTACCTGTGTCAATCGAGGAGAAAATCATCTGCTACGCCGATAAATTTTTCTCAAAAACAAAACTGGAAAAGGAGCTTAAAGTGGAAAAAATCGTAAAAAAATTGGACAAATACGATCCGACTCAGGGAGCACTTTTCCTGGAATGGCATGAGCTTTTTGGGTAAAAAACTCCAAAAACAGCCCCCTAACCCCCTAAAGGGGGAATTTAGCAGGGAAATCCAAGTTCATTAATCGATGCGTATTCAAAACTAATTTTTAAAAATCTTAAACTCAACATTCAACTATTTAACCACTCAACTATTCAACCATTCAACAACACAACAGAGCCCTTAAAGGGGAATATTTGGTTATAAAAACAACATTGTCAAAGTTCAAAACTTTGACAATGTTATCTGTATTATAGTCAGACAGGAATATCTGACCTCTTTATTATCTCTGACTTCCTACAACACACCGTGTCTTTTCAGCAAAGCATTGATGTCCGGTTCTTGCCCGCGAAAGCGTTTGTAAAGCACCATGGGATGCTCACTGCCGCCTTTTTCAAGGATATTTACGCGGAAGCTGTCAGCCGTTTTTTTATCAAAAATTCCTTTGTCCAGGAATACTGAAAATGCATCTGCATCAAGTACTTCTGCCCACTTGTAGCTGTAATATCCTGCTGCATATCCGCCGGAAAAAATGTGGCTGAAAGTTGGGCTCATAGCTGTGTTGTCAACTGTAGGAAGAATCTCGGTTACTGCCATCGCTTCTCTTTCAAAAGCAATCGGATCGCCCTCAAACGGTTGTTCGAGCGTGTGCCATGCCATATCCAGGAAACCGAAACTCAACTGACGAAGCGTGAAGTAAGCCGTATTGTAATTGTCGGCATCTTTGATTTTTTGGATTAATTCCGCAGGCATTTTTTCGCCGGTTTCATAATGAACCGCAAATTGGTCCAGGAACTCTTTCTCCACTCCCCAGTTTTCCATGATTTGCGATGGAAGTTCCACAAAATCGCGGTAAACGCTTGTTCCTGAAAGACCAGAATATGTCGTATTAGCCAACATGCCGTGCAAGGCATGACCAAACTCGTGAAGCATCGTAGTCACTTCGCTGAAAGAGAGTAGAGCGGGCTTCGTAGAAGTGGGACGCGTGAAATTCATCACATTAGTAATGTGCGGACGGCTGTCTTTTTTTCCTTCTTTCCACTGATCTTTGGTGCTGCTCATCCAGGCTCCGGCACGTTTTCCATCGCGTGGATGATAATCGGTGTAGAGCACCGCAACGAATTTACCTTTGTTATCGGTCACATCGTAAGCCGTTACCTCCGGGTGATAAACCTGAATGGCTGGATTAACTTTGAAATTCAATCCGTAGAGTTTATTGGAAAGCCAGAAAATGCCCTGTTTTACCCGTTCCAGTTCAAAATAGGGCTTGGTCATTTCGTCGTCCAGATTGAACTTTTCAGCTTTCAGCTTTTCAGCATAATAGGACCAGTCCCAGGGCTGAACCTTGAAATAGGCTCCGTTTTTATCAGCGAAAGCCTGTACTTCGGCGTATTCTTTTTCGGCAGTAGGTTTATAGGCATTCAGCAGGTTGTTGAGCAATTCATACACATTTTCCGAATTCTCAGCCATTCTTTTTTTCAAGACATGTTCTGCATAATTTTTTCTTCCAAGAAGTTGTGCAATTTCAAGCCTCAGATTTGCTATTTTTTTGATATTCTCACGATTGTCAAACTCGCCGCCAACCATACATTTAGAAGCGTTAGCCATATATAGTTCCCGACGCAGGTCGCGGTTATCGGCATATTTCATTACCGGGATGGTACTTGTCGCTTTCAGGTCAATGAGCCATCCTTCTTTTCCCGCTTTCTTAGCATTTTGTGCCAACATATCAACAACATCTTCGGGCAGACCTTTCAGCGTTTCTTTATCGGTGATAATGAGTTGATATTTATTCGTTTCTTTCAGCACATTTTGACCGTAAGTCAGCGTCAAAAGACTAAGTTCTTTGGTTAGTTCGCGGTATTTTGCTTTACCGGCTTCCGAAAGATTGGCTCCGTTATCTGCAAATCCATCGTAAGTGTTATCCAATAACGTTTTTTGCTCGGGAGTCAATTTCAGCTTGTCCTTTTGATCGTAAACTGCTTTGATGCGGGCAAATAATTTTTCATTCAGGCGAATGGCATTGCTGTGCTCGCTGAGTTTTGGAGATAATTCCTGAGCGAGTTTTTGTAAATCATCGTTTGTTTCGGCTCCCATCAAAGCAGAGAAAGGCGCTGATACTTTTGACATCAGTTTCCCTGATTTGTCCAGAGCTACTATCGTATTTTCAAAAGTTGGCGCTTTGGGATTGTCGATGATAGCGTCTATTTCAGCTTTATGAACCTTCATGGCTTCCTCAAAAGCAGGCATGAAATGTTCAATTTTGATTTCGTTGAAAGGTACGGTTTCATGTGGCGTTTTGTACGGTTTCAGTAGAGGATTGGCTAGAGCGCCGGCAGTAATTGTTAATGCGATCATAAATGCGGGAATTTTCTTTCGTAACATGGTTGTTTTATTTTTGATTAGTAAATAATTTGATTGGTAAATATGTTTATTAGACATTATATAAATTAGAATGTTATATAACTGTATTT
>CAZIRA010000105.1:3480-9062 GCA_964541615.1 uncultured Paludibacter sp. | reverse complement strand
CCACACGCTTAATTTCAGCTGGTTGAAGCGCGGTTTCAAACGGTACAGTCAGCACAGGAACACAACTTCCCTCCAATACTTCTGCCGTTACGCTGCCAAACATATCCTCGGTCATGTGATTTCTGCCGTGCGTATTCATCACCACAAGACTCGGTTTTTCACGTTTGCAATAATCAAGAATCACATCTTCGGCTACACCTTCTTTCAGTTCGAATGAAAATTTGATTTTTGGAAGTTTCCCTTCATCTATCCATTTGTTGATCAGGTTTGTGAGGTTTTCCACATCGGCATTGTTTGTGCTGATAATGCGTCTGATAGATTCGCTGTCGGTGAGGCTGTATGTGTTTATTTCTGCATTGATGGAACTGTTGATGGTAAATGTAGGCGTGTAATAAGCATATAAGAACACGATTTCAGCGTCCAGCTGTTCGGCAAAATGAAACCCAAATGTACAAGTGTGATGGATTTGGTCCGTCAAATCAACAGGCAGTAAAACCTTGCGTCCTTTCAGCGGAAGGTCCTTCGAAGTTTCCTCTTCCCAGGCTTTTTCCATTTCTTCCACAATGGTAAGCGCTCTTGGAAGGTCTTTTTCTTTAATTCTTACACGCACGCCCACAGCCATTTCCGGGTTTTCAAGGTTGAGATTGTGAATCATTGTTTCTATCTCGTTTTGTTCCAAAACGGCTTTAATCATTTGAGCCCGCTGGTACGTGCGGATTGCCAGTGTTACCCATTTATTTTCCATACTATCAAAATTTTAATTGAATCCGTGAAAAACGACTTTGCTGATGGTAAAAATACAAATAATAAATGAATTACAGCCAGAAATCATCTAAAAAAACAAATGGTTAGAGAAAAAATACTATTTTTGCATATAAACATTTAAAATCATAAAATTATATGAAAAAGGGAATTGGAATAGCCATATTGCTGATCCTGTTGTTTTTAGCAGGATTTATTTATTACAAATTCTATTTTCAATTTGGCGAAGGCGTGAAAGCCGGAGAACTTAACTACATGGTGCGGAAAGGCATTGTATTCAAAACTTACGAAGGAAAACTGATCCAGTCCGGATTTCGTTCAGCCGGCCGCACGCCTGGAGCAGCTATCCAGTCTTATGAATTTGAATTTTCGGTAAAAGACAAAGACATTGCCGAAACATTGATGCTCAACAGCGGCAAAGACATGGAACTTCGCTACGTGGAATATAATGGAGCACTGCCATGGCGTGGTTTCAGCAAGTATGTGGTGACAGAAATTGTGTCGATTGACGATCAAAAACCAATTCCGCCCACCGTTTTGCCAAATAATTGATTTATTAACAAATGGCTTTTGAGCCTTAACAAAAATTTTTTCTTTTTTGTCTTACTTTTGTAGACAGAGAAAATGCAAAGTAGCGGTTGCTTTCATAGTGACTGCTGCTTCTATTCATAAAAAACAAAGCAAACAATTAACTAATTTATATATAACATGGAAGTAAAAGAAATGAAAAAAGCTTTCCGGGAAGCTTATGGACATGAAGCAGAAGCGGTGTATTTCGCACCGGGACGTGTAAATCTTATCGGCGAACACACCGACTACAACGGCGGTTTCGTGTTCCCTTGTGCACTTAGTTTTGGTACTTATTTATTGCTTCGCAAAAACGGAGAAAAATTCCTGCAATTCCGCTCATTGAACCTGCCGGAAGTGGTAAAAGTTTCCCTGGATAATTTGACCGAACGGCTTGAAAATAAATCCTGGGCAAACTATCCGCTGGGTGTTTTTGCACAATTTGTAAAAAGGGGAGTGAAATTCGAAGAAGGATACGATATCATGATTTGGGGAAATGTACCTAACGGCGCAGGACTTTCTTCGTCAGCAGCTCTTGAAGTGGTTACTGCATTTGCACTTAACGACCAACTTGCTACAGAACTTAACCTGACTGATTTGGCTAAAATTGGTCAGAAAGCAGAGCATGAATTTGCACTCGTTATGTGTGGAATTATGGACCAGTTTGCCAGTGCAAACGGCAAAAAAGACCACGCTATCTTCTTGAATTGCGATACGCTTGATTTTGAGCACGTTCCTGTTAAATTGAATGGTGTAAAAGTGGTTATTTCCAACACGCACAGTCCGCACAAACTGGACAGTGGAGCTTACAACGAACGTGTAGCACAGTGCCAACTTGCTGTTAAACAAATCAACGAAGTTCGCCCAATCAAATATCTGGCTGAATTGACTGAAGAAGAATTCAAAAAAATTGAACACGCCATCACTGACGAGGTAGCTCACAAACGTGCCCGCCACGTTGTAGGTGAAGTGCAGCGCACCACCGACGCTGTGGAAGCTTTGAAAGCTGGCGAATTGGAAAAATTCGGCATGCTGATGAATGCGTCTCACGTATCACTACGCGATGATTACGAAGTAACCGGACCGGAACTGGATGCTATGGCAGAAGCTGCCTGGAAAATTGACGGCGTAATTGGCTCACGCATGACAGGCGGTGGATTTGGCGGATGTACGGTTTCTCTTGTAAAAGACGAAGCCATCGACGAATTTATCAAAAAAGTGGGTGCAGAATACGAAGCTAAAATTGGTATTAAACCTGATTTCTACATTGCAGAGATTGGTGATGGTGCTAAAAGAGTGGAGTAAAAAATCCCCCTCCTAACCCTAAAGGGGAATTCTGATAGCAAAGGGTAATCTTTATTTAGTACTAATTGAGGATTACTCTTTGTCATTATTAAAAAGTTATTGTCATTTCATAAACAAAAAGTAATCCTGCTCTTATCCCCTCGTAGGGGTTAGGGGTGGTCTAAATAACTATGATAGCATTATATATCCTAAAAAACAGCCGCGGTATGTCTGCCGAAATCTGCAACTACGGTGCACGTGTTACCAAACTGAACGTGCCAGACCGCAATGGTGTAACGGCTGACGTGGTACTCAGCTTTGATACGCTGGATGAGATTACCACCAAAGAAACTTATTTCAACTCTACTTGCGGACGTTTTGCCAACCGTATTCGCCACGCCGGATTTACGCTGGAAGGCAAAGAGTACAAACTTGCAGCTAATAACGGTCCAAATGCGCTTCACGGTGGCTTGGAAGGCTTTAATATGAAAACGTGGACAGTAAAATCGGTTACCGACAGCAAAATTGAACTGCATTACCTTTCACCGGATGGCGAAGAAGGCTATCCGGGAAACCTGGATGTAACCGTAACCTACGAAGTTAGTGAAGAAAATGAGCTGAAAATCCACTACGAAGCTACAACTGACAAAGCTACCGTAGTTGGGTTGACCAATCACTCGTACTTCAATCTGAAAGGAGCCGGAGAAGGTTTGGTTCACGACCATTTTTTACAGCTTAATGCCGATTTTCGTACTGCTTTGGACGAGTATACTTGTCCTACCGGTGAAGTTTTCAAAGTGGATAATACGCCTTACGATTTCCGCAACCCTACGCTTTTGGCTCATAGAATTCACAATCCTGTTTTCGCTTCTAATCGTGGATTGGATGACAACTGGGTTATTCGCAGGGAACAACCGGGCGTACTTGCCAATGCAGGATACATTTATGAACCGGCAAGCGGTCGGAAAATGGAAGTGCTGACGACTCAACCGGGCGTACAAGTTTATACTGCCAACTGGGTGGACAAACAAACCGGGAAATACGGAAAAACTTACGAAGAACAATGTGCTGTTTGCCTTGAAACACAAGGTTTCCCGGCATCGCCTAACTTCCCTCATTTCCCAAGCACCGTGCTTAAGCCGGGCGAAAAGTACGATGAGTGGTGTATTTATAAATTTTCAGCAGAATAAGCCTCTTAAATTGACTACGTCGAACGTTGTTTCCCCTCAAGGGTGATATTTTATGGTCATTTTACTGAAAGATGTAAAACTTATCCCGCATCAAATCTTCATTTTGATGCGGGATTCTTATTTGTCAAATTGGCAGATTTTATGGATAGTATTTTCGATGGATGAAAATTGAAAGTCAGGAAATGTCTTCTTAAATTTTTCGGAAGAATAGCGTTTTTTGCTGATGGAAGTTCGGGCAGACGAGCTGTCAATTAAAGGTGTAAAACCAACTAATTTACCAAGCATTTCGAGAGCGTAAGATATACTAATCAGCGACTTTCCCATTCCGATAAATGGACGATATTTGCCGTATCCATCGGCAATATTTCGTAAGACATCCTTGTGAGTTTTGTTTTCACCAACCAGGACAAAACGCTCATTTTTCACTTCGCTTTTCATCAAAACAATCATCGCTTTTACCACGTCTTGTACATTTACATAGCCGGTAATGCCGTTGGTGTAAAAAGGCAACCCTTTCTTTACCCGCTTGAAAAGTTCGCCGCTACCCGTCATGTTTTTTGAATAACCTATAATAACACCGGGATTGACTGTTACGGCATTTAAACCTTTTAAAATGGCTTCATATACCACTTTCTCACCTAATCTTTTACTCTCGCCGTAAAGCGTAGTTCTTTCATTTTCGTGAAAAGGCGTGTTTTCATCTGTCGGTTTATTCTCATTTCCATTTGACAAAGCAGCTATTGAGCTTACAAAACAAAGTTTTTTTACTTTTCGATTTAATGCAGCCCGCACAATATTTTCAGTCCCTCCAACGTTTACATCAATCATTCGCTGGCTGTTTTTGCCCAAATCTACCATTGCTGCACAGTGGTACACGTATTCCACGCCTTCCATTGCCGAAAAAAGGGTGTCGTAATTTTCCACATCACCTTCTTTCCACGTTATTTTTTTAAAAAGGGCATCTGCATCGCTTTCATAATATTGAAAAATCTTTTTCAGACCTTCAACATCAGAATTCGCCCTTTTCATCGCAATAATCTGCGAATTTTCCTGGAGCAAGCACCAGATCAAATGACCACCAACCAATCCGGTAGCACCTGTTACTAAAATCATTATTTATAAAACTTTATATTTCAATCAAAAATACGGAAAGAAAACCGTATTTTTGCAAATAATTTGAAAAACTTGTTTAGTCGTCAACTGAAAAATGATAAAAAAAGTCTGTGTATATTGTGCTTCAAGCAGTAAAGTAAATTCACAATACGTAGAAACTGCCCGAAAATTGGGAAAAATTCTTGCTGAAAACGACTTAGAGCTTGTTTACGGTGGAGGATCTGTGGGATTGATGGGCGTGCTGGCAGACAGTGTGCTTGAAAATGGCGGACGAGTTACAGGCGTAATTCCACGTTTTATGGTGGAGGTAGAATGGCAGCACAACGGTTTGACTGAGCTTGTTCTCACCGAAACCATGCACGAACGGAAAGAAAAAATGGCCGAACTTGCCGATGCTGTAGTGGCACTTCCCGGCGGTTGCGGAACGATGGAAGAACTTCTTGAAATGATTACCTGGAAACAGCTTGGAATTCATTCGCAACCCATCGTGATTGTAAACGTAAACGAATATTACACGCATCTTTTGGCGCAATTTCAGCAAGCAGCTGACGAACTTTTTATGCGTCCGCAGCATTTGGAAATGTGGAGCGTAGTAACCGATGCCGATGAAGTGCTGAGAGCAATTGAAAACGGGAAAGATATCCATGAAGATATGCGCAGATTTGC
>CAZIRA010000105.1:0-3380 GCA_964541615.1 uncultured Paludibacter sp. | reverse complement strand
TAGTTGAATAGCTGAATAGTTGAATAAACTACTTAACCAATTAACCAATTAACTAATCAACCACTTAGCCAATATACCAAACCCAGATGCCGGATAGCATTTTACACAATATTGATTCCACAAGCCTGATGAATCCCGACACTTTACAAATGAAAGACAGTTTGCTGCAGCTGGATTCTTTGGTGGTTGTTGATTCACTGAAAAGTGTAATTGTTACACCTCCGACTGGAATGGATGGGATTTTGCATCCGTCTTCTCCGGGCGTTGAATCGTGGGTTTTTGTTGTAATAGGTGTTCTGACATTCTTTCTGGTGACTGGAATCATTCAATCAGCCGGTATGTTTGTGCAGAATTTCAAATCGTTTTTCTCCCGAAAAGATCCTGTAAATCCGATAATTAATCCCACTGCAAATATTGTTCAGTTTCAGCTGTTTATTACAGTTTTTACTGTTTGTGTGTTCGCGTTGTTGACGTATGAAATGACTTTTGATGCATCAGATAAATTTATTTTATCGAAATTCGGTATATTCTGTGCGATTTTTGTCGGATTTTATATGTTAAAACACGTTCTTTTTGAAATAGTGGGTAACACGTTTTTTAACAGCCGTACCACAAAAAATTACAAAAGTATGTATTTCAGCATGCTAAATCTGCTGGCGGTTTTCCTTTTTCCAATTCTGATTTTGTATACTTATCAGCCTGAAAATTGGCAATATCCACTTGAAATGTCAACGCTAATTTTCATCGGAATATTTTATATTGTTCTCATTATTAAATTATTCCAAATATTTTACGTGAAACCTTTAGCTTTGTTTTATATTTTTTTGTATCTTTGCACGCTCGAAATTTTGCCAAATCTGATTTTAATTCGAATTTGTGAGAAATTTACTTAATTTGTTTAATATAAAAGGATTAAAACTTTGAAAATCAAAAAAATACTTGTTTCCCAGCCGCAACCACAAACTGAAAAATCTCCTTATTTTGACATTATTGACAAGTATAATGTAAAGATCGATTTCCGTCCATTTATCAAAGTGGAACCGATTTTAGCCAGGGAATTCAGGACTCAGCGACTCAATATTCTGGACCATACGGCAATTATCTTTAATGCACGCCATGGAATCGACCATTTTTTTCGTCTGTGCGAAGAAATGCGTATAAATGTACCTGAAACGATGAAATATTTTTGTGTTTCTGAAACGGTTGCTTTGTATTTACAGAAGTACATTCAGTTTCGCAAGCGTAAAATTTTCTTCACTCAATCCGGAAAATTTGCAGATTTGCCGGCTTTGCTTAACAAGCATGTGGATGAAAAATACATGTATGTAACGTCAGATGTGCGCAACGAAGAGGCTATGTCGATTCTTGAGAGTTCAAAAATTACTTTCAACCAGGCGATCATGTACAAAACCGTTAGTAATGAAATTTCGGCAGAAGAATTGCGTGAATATGATATGATGATTTTCTTCAGCCCGGCCGGAATTAAATCTCTTTTTGAAAATGATCCTGATTTCGTTCAAGGTGACATTCAGATTGGTTGTCTTGGTTCGAATACTGCATTTGCTGTGAAAGAAGCAGGCTTGAGACTGGATTTGGAAGTTCCGGCTCCCGGATTCCCGTCAATGACAATGGCGCTTGAAAATCACTTGAAAGAAGACAGAAAAGCAAACGGAAAGAAATAAGATTTTTATCAAAGATATTATATCCCAATCGTGCTGAATTTTGTACTTTTGGGATATTTCTTTTTTTATGAACAATAAATTTCCTAAAACAGAGCATCTTTATGGTGTAAAAAGGATTGAACGTCTTCATTTGCAAGGGAGAGCATTCATATCGTTTCCATTTCGGGTGGTATTTCGAATTGAAGATGATGAAAATGAAAAAGTGCCGGTGCGGATTATGGTTAGTGTTCCCAAAAAGAAATTTAAAAAAGCAGTGGACCGGAATAGAATAAAACGACTGATAAGGGAGACTTATCGCTTGAATAAAAGTCAGTTATTTGACTTTGCTGTAGAGAATAACTTGAAACTGTACGTAGCATTTCAATATGTTTCGGATGAGATAATGATCTTTTCAGAAATGCATAACAAAATGCAAAAAGCATTGGATAAATTAATAAAAACGGTCTCTGAAAATGCTAAAATCACTGATAAAAACGGTTAGAAATGTCATAGAGTTTGTCGTATTGCTCCCGGTTTATTTTTACCGCTACGCAATTTCACCGCTTACTCCGCCTTCGTGCAGATACACTCCGACCTGTTCGGCTTATGCCATTGAAGCAGTGAAAAAACACGGTGTTCTGAAAGGAGGATGGTTGGCTGCCAAACGGATTTTGAGCTGTAATCCATGGGGTGGGAGCGGATATGATCCGGTACCGTAATAACTACCCCCCCCAACCCTGCCTGCGGCAGGCAGACCCTAAAGAGGAGGAAATATTTTGATTTTTGAGATTTTAAATAATATAAATAAAGCCCTGCTCCCCTTTAGGAGTTGTGGGTAGTCACGTGTGCTTGAATACCACGTCAAAAAAACAAGAAAAATGAAAAAACAAGTTTCAGTGGCCTACTTAGTGAGTGGGCTTTTATTTACTACCTGCCTGATTGTAGCCAACATCGTTGAGCAGAAACTTATCCAGATCGGGCCCATCGAAGCCACAGCCGGCTTACTGATTTTCCCGATTTCATACATCGTAAATGACATCATAGCTGAAGTCTGGGGCTATCGGAAAGCACGTCTGATTATCTGGTACGGTTTTCTGATGAATTTTCTGGCTGTTGCCGTTTTCAGATTGAGTATCGCTGTACCTGGTTCAGAAAACTTCACCCATCAGGAGGCATTTTCGTTGGTTATGGGAAATACCATGCGGATTACGCTGGCAAGTTTTATCGCATTCTTAGTTGGTTCATTCCTGAATGCTTACGTGATGAGCCGTATGAAAATCATGCAGAAAGGACGAAATTTCTCACTGCGTGCAGTTGTTTCAACTTTCGTGGGCGAAGGAGCCGACTCACTGGTATTTTTTACCATTGCCTTTTACGGAGTAATCCCCAACAACGATCTTTGGATTTTGATGCTGACCCAAACCGGGATGAAAACGGTCTATGAAATCATTGTTCTGCCGTTTACCAACAGAATAGTGAAGTGGGTAAAAAAGAAAGAGGAAGAAGATGTATTTGATGATGATGTTTCTTATAATCCGTTTAAGGTGAAGGAGATATAATAATTGAAAAAGGGAAGTAAAGTAAAGTTCCGATTATGTAGTTGCAATTCTCTGAAATAAAATATTATGTTTTATCGTTTGCGATATTTGCAGTTTGACGTATCATTATATGTTTTTCCAACAGTTTGATCTATCAAAAAACAATCCCAATTTATTCAAT
>CAZIRA010000104.1:0-9310 GCA_964541615.1 uncultured Paludibacter sp. | reverse complement strand
ACTACACTGTATATCCGCAGTATTTTTTTTTCAATCAAAGCCCGAAATGAATACATTCTATTGCGGGTTGCCAAGGATATATCGGCTTGATTCATTGAATTTATTTCTGTAAATTAGAGAAATTTGTAAATGAAGAGAGTTATTGTAAACGTATCAGCACAATGTTAGTGTGTTTTTTATATGAATAAATTTGTCCACCTTAAAAAAATGTTTTACTTTAGTAAAACTAAACAGAAAGTTGTAACTGTCTTATAATCAATATATGAATCAAAATAATTATTGTATTATCATGGCTGGTGGGTTAGGTGCCCGCTTTTGGCCTTTCAGTAGAAACGACCGTCCCAAGCAGTTTCTCGATTTCTTCGGTACCGGACGTTCGCTGCTTCAGATGACCTATGATAGATTTATATCAATTGTTCCGAATGAGAATATCCTGATCGTTGCTAATGTAATTTACAGGGATCTGATTCTCGAACAGCTTCCTGATATCCAGTTGCATCAAATCCTACTTGAACCTGCACGGCGGAATACGGCTCCCTGCATAGCTTATGCGGTAAACAGGATTAAATCACTAACCCGAAAAGCGAATATTATCGTTGCTCCATCAGACCACTTAATTTTGAAAGAGGATCGATTCAATGAGACAATTTTGGATGGATTGGATTTTGTGGAAAATAATGACAGCCTTCTTACACTGGGAATCAAACCCAGTCGTCCGGAAACAGGATACGGCTACATCCAAATAGGTGATGATGCTACCAATCCGCACAAAGTAAAGACATTTACCGAAAAACCCAATGAAGAACTGGCTCAGGTTTTCTTTGAAACAGGCGAATTTTATTGGAATTCGGGAATTTTTTTGTGGAATCTGCAGACGATTGACAATGCATTTAATGTATATCTTCCTGAAGTTGCCACGAAGTTTAATGCAGGTACCGGACTTTACAATACGGCTCAGGAGCAAGATTTCATCAATGAAATTTACGCTTCTTGTCCCAATATCTCCATTGACTACGGAGTAATGGAAAAAGCTGAGAGTGTGTATGTGCTTTGCGCTGATTTTGGTTGGTCAGATTTAGGCACCTGGGGATCGATGTATGATTTGTCTGATAAGGATGAAAATAAAAACGTGACCTTGAAGTGCGAAACCATGTTTTACGAAAGTGAAGATAATATCATAGTCCTTCCTAAGGAAAAATTGGCTGTGATTCAAGATCTGAAAGGTTATATTGTTGCCGAATCAGATAATGTGCTGCTGATTTGCAAACGTTCTGACGAGGGATTGATCCGACAGTTTGTGAATGATGCTAATTTTAAGTATAACGGAAAATATTCGTAATAACTCCAAAAAACAACGTTCCATTCCGCGCATCCGGCATAAAAAATGACTGATATCATTAGTATACTTCCCGATTCGGTGGCAAATCAGATTGCTGCCGGAGAGGTTATTCAGCGTCCTGCTTCCGTCATCAAGGAATTGGTAGAAAATTCAATTGATGCAGGTGCTTCTTCAGTCCATGTAGTAGTGAAAGACGGTGGAAGTTCACTGATTCAAGTGATTGATGATGGAAAGGGAATGAGCCAAACTGATGCCAGATTGTCTTTTGACAGGCATGCCACATCAAAAATTAAAGATGCTGCTGATCTTTTTTCTCTTCAGACAATGGGATTTCGTGGTGAAGCCCTGGCATCTATAGCAGCTGTGGCGCAGGTAGAAATGCGTACCCGGAGAGAGGAAGACAGTCTGGGTACTTTCATAGAAATTGCCGGCACAAGGGTGTTTCGGCAAGATTCTGTACAATGTGACAAAGGAACAAGCATTTCTGTAAAAAATCTTTTTTTCAATGTACCTGCCCGTCGAAGATTTCTTAAAGCAAACTCTACGGAATTGATGCATATACGGAATGAATTCTACCGGATAGTGCTGGTAAATCCAGAAGTAAATTTTTCGCTTTCAGATGGAACCACAGAACTTATGAATCTTCCTGCAACCACTCTGAAAGGGAGGATTGAGCATGTTTTTGACTTTGCCAGGAAGAAAATGGATCAGCAGTTGCTTCCAATTTCTGCAAGTACAGGATTGCTGGAGATAAAAGGGTTTGTAGGGCGGCCGGAATATGCACAACGATCAGCTAATCAATATTTCTTTGTAAATGGTCGTTATATGCGTCATCCATATTTTCACAAAGCGGTGATGGTGGCTTACGACAAGCTGATAAAACCAGGCGAGAACCCTAACTATTTCATCTATTTCGAGACCGATCCTCAGTCCATTGATGTGAATGTACATCCTTCAAAAACGGAAATTAAGTTCGAAAATGAGCAGGCGGTTTGGAGCATTGTGCAGGCAACAGTGAAGGAAGCGTTGGGGAAATTCCAGGTGGTACCATCGCTTGATTTTGATCTGGAAGGGCAACCCGATATTCCGGTTCTCGATTCAAACACGCCCATTACACAGCCCAGAACCTCGTTCAATCCCAGCTACAATCCGTTTGGGACTTCATCATCAAGCCACAAAAGACCTGAGCTTGATTGGGAAAAATTGTACGGAGATTTTGACAGCGATAAAAACAAACTTAAGCCAGCCTCACTGGATTTTGGACATTCATCCATTGATTTTCAAACGGAAGAACAGCAGACTGAGCTTGAGTTGAGCTCTTCAACGGCCGAACTTTTTCAATATAAATTAAGCTATATCTGCACGAGCGTGAAATCGGGTTTGATGCTGATTGACCAGCACAGAGCTCATTTCAGAATTCTCTATGACCGGTTTTCAAAACGAATCCAACTGAAAAAAGGAGTTTCACAACAGGTACTTTTCCCCGAAATTCTGGAACTTGAAGCCAATGAAACGGATGTTTTGACTTTAATGCTGGATGAACTTCGAATAGTAGGTTTTGATATTGAAGTTTTTGGAAAAAATACTTTCTCTATAAACGGTGTTCCTTCTGAAATTGAGGCTGGCTCTACCATTGCTCTTTTGAAAGAGCTTGTTTCGGAAGTGATGAATTCAGAAATCAGCATTAAAGATACTATCCAGAACGAGATTGCGCTGCTTCTATCAAGACGCACGGCGATCCAAAGCGGACAGTCGCTCACACAGAAAGAGATGATACAGCTTTTTGAAGATCTCTTTCAATGCGAAAACCATCTTTATTCGCCTGATGGAAAGACAATTGCAGTAGTGATCCAGAATGATGAAATTGAACGGAAATTCAGATAAAATGAAATCTACATTTACAGATAATAAAGAGGATGTCTCGAAATAGGACATCCTCTTTCATTTTGCCATAATAATAAGCAATAAATGCAGTATTTAGCAATATAACATTACTATATCTAACTTCGAAGCCGACTTTTACTTTCAAAAAGAAAGCAAAAATTCATTTTGAGACAGCCTCTTAATAATATATTTTTCCATCAACGTAAAAAATTGATACAATAATTCCCGGTACTATCAAATGATTGTTTGTAAAATTAAAATGAGTTTTTTATTGAATATCAATTCGTTGGTTTCTTATCAAAAAAACACGCAAAACCTTATTCTTAATCAATCATTTCAAATCCGGTATAAGGCACCAGCGCTTTTGGTATGCGGATTCCTTCCGGAGTTTGATTGTTTTCGAGAAGAGCTGCTACTATTCTTGGCAGAGCCAGAGCACTTCCGTTCAGTGTGTGGCAAAGCTCAGTTTTCTTGCTTTCTGCACGGTAACGGCATTTCAGACGGTTGGCCTGGTAGCTTTCAAAGTTGGATACAGAGCTTACTTCCAGCCAGCGTTCTTGTGCAGCCGAGAATACCTCAAAGTCAAATGTAAGCGCTGAAGTAAAACTCATATCGCCCCCACAAAGTCGAAGGATTCTCCAGGGAAGTTCCAGTTTTTCAACCAAACTTTGCACGTAATTTACCATTTCAGTGAGTGATTCGTAAGAATGCTCCGGTGTATCGATGCGTACAATTTCCACTTTGTCAAATTGGTGAAGACGGTTAAGTCCGCGCACGTCTTTACCGTAAGAACCGGCCTCACGACGGAAACAGGCAGAATAAGCCGTATTTTTAACAGGCAGATCTTCTTCGTTCAGAATCACATCCCGGTAAATATTCGTAACAGGAACTTCGGCGGTTGGGATCAGGTATAAATCGTCCAATTGTGCGTGATACATTTGTCCTTCCTTGTCTGGAAGCTGGCCGGTTCCGTAACCGGAAGCGGCATTTACTACATACGGAGGCTGCACTTCTAGGTATCCGGCGTCACGTGCGTTGTCCAGGAAAAAGTTGATCAAAGCACGTTGCAGGCGGGCACCTTTTCCTTTGTATACCGGAAATCCTGCTCCACTGATTTTTACTCCCAGCTCAAAATCTATCAGATCGTATTTTTTTGCCAAATCCCAGTGAGGAACAGCATCTTTGTGAAGTTCCGGAACTGCGCCACCACTTCTTTCCACCGGGTTATCTTCTGCATATTTCCCTTCGGGAACGCTTTCGTGAGGCAGATTAGGAACCTGTACCAGAAGATTGTGTAATTTTTGCTCAATTTCATCCCGTTGCTCAGTCAGTTTGCTTACGTTTTCTTTCAGCACCACAGTCTTTTCTTTCGCTTCGTTGGCTTCGTCCTGTTTGCCTTGTTTGAACAGCATTCCTATTTCTTTGGAAAGCGCATTCAATTCAGCTGCAAAATTGTCAGCAGCAGTCTGAGTTATTTTTCTCCGTTCATCCAGTTCTACTATTTCATTGATGATTTCAGCACCATTGAAATGCTTTTTAGCGAGACGTTTGATAACTTCGTCGGTATTTTCGGTAATGTGTTTTAGTGTCAGCATATTAAAACTCCCTAAATCCCCCAGGGGCGACTTTTCGTTTTGTTAATTAATTATTATTTCTCTAACAAATTTTGATTTTTTCTAAAAGTACAAAGTTACAAAAAATCTTGTCAACAAATCTAACTTGCCGAAAGATTTCAATATTGAGAATTTCCAAGAGTCCCCCCTGAGGGATTTAGGGGGGCTTTTTAAACAAAAGAATCTCTCACAATTTCTTGCGAGAGATTCTTTAAATATTGAATTTTGTTTCTATAAAATTTTCCCGTAAAGATAAAAAGCTTTTAAATGCTAATTAAATTCCCCATTAGGGGTTAGGGCAGTATTAATTTTGCTCTGCCGGAACGATAGAAACAAATGAGCGATTGTCTTTTTTCTTTCTGAATTCTACTGTTCCGTCAGTCAAAGCAAACAGCGTATGGTCTTTGCCAATTCCCATGTTTGCACCCGGGTGGTGTTGAGTACCACGTTGACGTACAATAATATTTCCAGCTTTGGCGAATTGACCGCCGAAAACTTTTACACCAAGTCGTTTGCTTTCCGATTCACGACCGTTATGTGAACTACCTTGTCCTTTCTTATGTGCCATTTTCTTCTAATTTTTATCGGTTAAGCTACTATTTCTTTAATTGTTAGTTCGGTGAAGTCCTGACGGTGACCGTTACGTTTGCGGTAACCTTTGCGGCGTTTTTTGTGGAAAACGATTACTTTTTCACCTCTTACGTGCGAAACAACTTCGCATACTACTTTTGCGCCTTCTACAACGGGAGCACCAACTGTTACGGTTCCGCCATTGTCAACCAAAAGCACTTTGTCAAAATCTACTGTTGAGCCAATTTCGGCTTCGTTCATTCGGTGAACGAACAGTTTTTTTCCTTGTTCAGCTTTGAACTGCTGTCCCAAGATTTCTACAATTACGTACATTTTTTTATTTGGGTTGAAATTACATCGGTGAGGTGAGGTGCTCCATCGTTGAGCAGTGCTGCTTTCCTTTTTACCCCATTCGAATTGAGGGTGCAAATATACTACTTATTTTAGAAACACACAATATTTTGTGTCGAATATTTATGAAGAAAGCGAAAGTGCTGTATTTACTACACTTTCGCTTTCGAAACAAAAACAACTTCTACTATTTCACTATCAATTTTACAATTGTATCTTTTACTTTTACCAGATACATTCCTTTTTTCAATGCATTTATGCTGAGCAATTCGTCGGGTAGAATTTCTTTTTTCATTACTACCTGCCCTGTCATATCAATTAGTATAACTTCACTCTTTTCAAGCAAACCGTGAATTTTAATAAAGTCTATTGCGGGATTTGGATAAATTTTCAGGTCATGTGATGTCGTTTGTATCGCTGTAGGAGTAGGGCGTACAGACACAACTACATCCGAACCGGTAGAATTGACTTTCCCGTCGTTTACAATTAGCGTAAAAACTAAATCAACACTGTAATCAGGTGCAATGAAAGTTGGATTTGCCGCCGAATAATCATTCAACACAATACCAAACGGAGCAATCCATTGGTATGAAATAGCGTCGCCGTCGGCATCAAATGAATTTGCTCCATTTAGAGTTACTGTTTCTCCGGCATCTACAGTCTGATGATTTCCGGCGTTGGCGTTAGGAGCTTTATTCACTTGCAGCGCCCAGCTTACAGTTGTGTTTAGTTCACCTGATTTGCCGCTGTTGTGCTTTTGCAGTACAGAAGTTTCTACCGAAACAGAATAATTTCCGGTAACGTTACCAAGAACCGCCCTCAAATTTCCAATTTCAAATTCAGTATCTGAAATTTTTGTAACGGTAATACTTAACGTATTCAGACTATTATAGTTAAATGAAGCAGAAAGCGCTTGTTTGATCTTTTGCTCATCAAGCAGTTTGTCTGAGAAAACAATTCTTATGCTGTCAGGTTGACGTGTCAGCGCATTGGTTGCAGTCAAAGTTGACGATACATTAAGAGGCTGACGGTCAATATATATCGGCAATTCAGTAACAATGCTGTTCCCAAACTGGTCGATACAATACGCTTCGAGCACAGAACTTCCATAAACCTCCATATTAACAGGCACTTCCAAATTTCCGACACTCACATTTTCCACATCAGCAATCATCCTTTTGTCACCCGAAATATTCTGATAGATTTGAACTCTCGAATTCCCCTGATTTACTTGCATGGCCACTTTTAAGTTTCCATCAGAGGTTATTCCATCATTCGGTGAATAGCCTAAATCGGGCGTAATTCTCAAATTCGTGATTGCACTCGGCAACGATCTGTCAACTACCCACGTCACTTCGTGAATGCCGGATCCGTAATTACCTGCATTATCAGAAAGCGTAGACAGTTTGATTTTCAGTGTATATTCACCTTCGTGATACGTCAGCATTCTGAATTCGCTCAGGGTGAATGTTACGCTGTCTTTCACATTGATATTAAGTTGAGAAAGCGGTTGTTGAGCTCCATCTTTCCATAGCTCTATGGACGAAATTCCAAATCCAATCACCTTTTCATTGAATTTCAAATCCACGCTTGCCGTATGCTGATTGTCATAACCGCCGTTTGAGATTCGATCAACAGAAACTACTGCAGGCGCTGTTGTGTCGACAACCCAACCTACGGTTTGTGTGATTAATCCGGAGACATTTTCATCTGATTTAATTTGAGTTAAGTCAATGTTAAATGTGTAGCTTCCATCAAGCAGCATTGCACTGCCTAATCCGGAAATTCTGAACAACATTTTTTCATCGTCCACAGGTGTGATCTGTATTGAATCAATCGTTACAGACACTCCATCTTTCTCCATAGTTAACAGATTGGTTGTTAGAGTGGACGGAATAATTGCACGATTGAATCGGATTTGAATTTCATCAAATGAAGCTCCTATGTTGTTTTGTGGCAATCCGATAAATTCAACTACCGAAGGTGCATGCACAAACTGCGTCCATGCTGTCTGCTTATCTTCAGCGCCATACACACCGTCAGACGAACTGATTCCGGTATTTATAATGTTCAACACATAATACCCGTCACCTGAAGTTGCATTTCCAAGATCAATAGTAAATCGTTTTGGTGTTATTTTGGTGATTGTTACGGTATTATCGATTATGTTTTCACCTCCTTGCAATCTGAGAATTAAATCTTCATAAGTAAAAGTGGACTCGTTAATGTCCTGATCGAATTCTACATCTAAAGAAGTAACAGCGGTACCTGTAACAGCCGTAGGAACTCCGTAGATATTAATAATCTTCGGCGTATTAGTCGGCTTCGGTGCAAAACGTATAATGTAGTTTTCCGGCTGTGCATCTTCAAAATGATCGAGGAAATGAAGTTTGTTTTCGTAAATCGGGTCACCTGCATCCGGCAGTGTAACGTGTGTCAGCCAAACATTCTGACCTGGCAGTACGAAATTATCCGACTTGCGAGTTACGCTTTTAATCAGGTAGTTGCCATTGCCGGGATCATTCATTTTTCCGTAATTCCAACCGAACAGCATTGGCGAAACAGCAATTTCAGCTTCGTAATTTGGAGGGGAAATTCCACTCACAAGCGACATGGAAGTAGCTTTGCCAACTTCGATTTTTTCGCCATTAGACAAATAAATCATATCGGGCGTGTCTTGTGCATCCAATATTTCATTGATTAAGAAATCATCGCTGTTGTCAGTATGTGTATAGGCATCTACACTTCGTATCAATTCGTGCAATGTGGCGCCGCTCACCAAACTCAAATCAGGGTTTCCATAGCTGCTCGTGTGCACTACATTTGTTTTATACGAAACAAAATGCCCCAGCAGATTCGAAGTAAGCCACCATTGTCCGATTGCTGTTTTCTTTGGTGGAATATTCCCAAAATCAATGTCGGTTACACCTAACTGCATTGGCTGTCCGTTGAAGTTGGAACCGATAAGTTCAAAGTGGATAGCCAATCCTTTTTCATTCTCAATAATTTCCGGTTGTGCAGATTCTACCCGAACATTTCTTGCTTCGCCAAATCCTTCATTATGAATCATCAATGCCAATTCGGCAGGGATAACCGGTTCGATTTTTTCGGTCAGCGGGTCATCTCCCAGAATATCTCGCTGCATAAAGTAATGCAAATGCAAATCGGGACTTGGATTAACGTCGAGCGTAACGGGGAACAGCTGATTCACAACTGTCAGACCGGTTGCCGGATCAAGATACGAGAATGTACCGCCAAACGAGTAGCTTTCAGGAACTTCCGGAGCCGCGTTTTTCGTCGGGATAAAAATCAAGGTTACGCTTCCTTTTTTATTTGCACCCAATTCTCCGTTTCCGTCAATTCCTGTAAGAATATCCAATGCTTTTTGGTTGATTTGGAATAAATCGTTGCGGATTTCACCTTTAGAGTTTTTTATTTCGATATCCAGTGAAATGTTTTTCATCGCACCGGCATCACTTCCATTATTTATAGTCAAAGTACCTTCAAATGCTTCGCGAGTCATCACAAGTCGTTGAGAAATCTGAATGGTAAC
>CAZIRA010000103.1:7470-9377 GCA_964541615.1 uncultured Paludibacter sp. | reverse complement strand
GTTGAATTGTTTTGGTTCGTTTAACCTTTCGCTATTAAACAGAAAATCAATCTTGTAGGTCAGAAAAATCCCGTGGAGATGACAGGTTTATAGATTAAATGTGAATTAACATTACAGAACCCCGTAGGGGTGAAATTATAAATTATTTCCAAAAAACTCATTAAAAAAGTCAGACTAAAAAAGTTAGTCTGACTTTTTTAATAAGTTCAGTCAAATTGATAAGTCAAGTTCTATCTCGCCCTTTTCTTCAAATCTTCTACAGTAATCGTCATCAATCTGCCAATCGGTTTGTTATCCCGATAGGTGATTATCCGCATCAGTTGTGCATCTTTGGGTATAAGTTGTGCGCGGGTAAATTTTGGATAAAAATTATCGGGCGTCGAGTTGTCAAAACTGGTGTAAATATCCAGTCCTTCAATTTCAGATGTTAACTCCACGTAGAATTGCTCGCCGTCTTTTTTTACATTCACAATCGGATCGTAAATGGCTGGTGAATACTTGACTTGAGCGTAGTCGTAGCGCTTGAAATGATTTTCGGTTTTTTTCACAAAACTATTCCAATTTTTATTGCTTTCCGGAGACCACACCGACTCGGCAATGGCAAAACCTCTCGGCCAGGTCATATATTCAGCCTGGCGGTAGTTGTAAATCTGCTCAGTCCACAAGTTTGCCTGTCCTCCCAAAACGAATTTTGCATCAGCTTCTTTCGGTACCGGGTTAAACTCGTAGGTCTTGTTGAGCCGCAATGATGCATACACGGGTGCTTCTGTGGCAATGTCTCCCTGCATAAAGTCAATATAGGCATAGGTAGTCGGACTCATTACTACGAAGTGTCCGGATTTTGATGCTTCAATGCCGTATTCCGAGCCTCTCCAGCTCATCAGTGCGGTGGTTGGCGTGATTCCTCCTTCGAGGATTTCATCCCAGCCCATCATTTTTTTACCTTTTGACTGAATGATTTTTTCAAATCTTTTCCCAAAATAAGACTGCACTTCGGCCATGTTTTTTAATCCTTCACGCTTCATTAAAGCCGAAATTTCAGGACTCTTCTCCCAGAAATTATAGGTAGCTTCGTCACCTCCTGCGTGGATGTATTCAAAGGGGAAAAGTTCGGCAACTTCAGTGATAACTTTGTCCAAAAACTCGTACACCACCTCATTAGCAGGCGAAAGATTGTTGTCTATGTATGAAGTGTGTCTTGGTTTGGAACTCCAGTCGATAATTGGCTCGCCGGCACGAACCGTGTAATTTTTAGCATCAGGAGTGCTCGCCAGTTCGGGATAGGAGGCGATGGCCGCCAAGCTGTGTCCCGGGCCGTTAATTTCTGGCATTACTTCCACAAATCTGTCTTTTGCGTACTTCACAATGTCGCGAATCTGTTCGTGTGTGTAGAATCCACCGTAATTTTTCGGTTCATCCGGTAGCGGGTTGGAGAAAGTTCCGAAATTCCCGATTTTTTCCACCCTCCAGGCGCCAATTTCAGTCAGTTTCGGGAGTGATTTAATCTCAATCCGCCAACCTTCATCGTTCGTAAGTCCGAAATGGAGTCGATTGAATTTATAACGAGACATTTGGTCTATATATTTTTTCACCTCATCCACTGTGAAAAAATGACGTGAGACATCAAACATCAATCCTCGCCATTCTACACGCGGATAATCAATGATTTCAACCGTTGGAATCTCCCATTTGATATTTGTCAAATGCTTTTTACTCTCAATTTCAGGAGGAAATAATTGTACAAGTGACTGAGCACCATAAAAAAGCCCCGATGGAGTGTTTGCATTGATAATTATATTTTTAGAAGTGACATTGAGTATATAGCCTTCATTCCCTAAAGTTGTGTTTTTTATCTTATTAAGTTGAAGTGAAATGGTGCTTTTGCCTGATGATTTTATAGAAACAAC
>CAZIRA010000103.1:0-7370 GCA_964541615.1 uncultured Paludibacter sp. | reverse complement strand
TCTTATTAAGTTGAAGTGAAATGGTGCTTTTGCCTGATGATTTTATAGAAACAACACTGCCTGTAGCATCAGAAATTTTGTTTTTTAGAAAATTCACAGTAGCATCAACTTTAGCATCAACCGGACGTGAGATAGTTACTTTTTGTGGTAAAATAAATGTACCTTGTTTTTCAATTATTGTCACAGGCTCGGGAATAATGGCAATTGTGGAATTCTTTTGTCCAAAAACAGAAAACGAAAGTGCCATGATGAAGATGGTTAGAATTGTTTTTTTCATGATAATTTGAATATTTTTTTTAACTTTGAGCACAAAACTAACCAATTTGAAACTATTTAGCAAAATTATTCGGTGGTAATTGTACTTTGTGCCATGACAAAATTTTTCTACATAAAAACTAAAACTATTGAAAATATGAAAACGCTCGCTTTTTCAAACGGAGACGCCGTTCCGCAATTCGGACTCGGCACCTGGCTCTCGAAACCAAATGAGGTTTATGATGCGGTGATTGAGGCCGTCAAAGCCGGATATCGCCACATCGACTGTGCTTATATTTATAAAAATGAGAAAGAAATCGGCACCGCATTGAAGTTTGCATTTGGGACTGGTTTGGTGAAAAGAGAAGAACTTTTCATCACTTCGAAGCTTTGGAACAGCTTTCATCAGCCTGGAGCGGTGGAAGAAGCAATGAAAAAATCATTGGAAGATCTGCAGTTGGAGTATCTTGATTTGTATCTGATGCACTGGCCGTTAGCATTCAAAAAAGAACAGGCCCAGAGTGCTGAGGATCTCTATTCACTTGATGAAGTACCGCTGGTGAAAACTTTCAATGCGATGGTGGAATTGAAGGAAAAAGGCCTTGTAAAACACGTCGGCGTTTCAAATTTCAGCATAAAAAAGTTGAAAATGCTGATGGAAGCCGGTTTAAGGCCCGAAATGAATCAGATAGAAATTCATCCCTACTTCAAGCAGGACGAGCTGATTCAATTTTGCCGGGATAACGACATTTTGGTAACAGCTTATTCGCCGCTCGGCAGCCGACACCTGATGACAAATGAAGAGTCGATTACGAAGAATCCGGTAATTCTTGAAATTGCTCAAAAGCAAAACTGCACGCCAGCGCAGGCCGTGCTTGCCTGGGGAATTAATCGCGGTGTGTGCGTTATACCGAAATCGGTAAATGCAGACCGCATCAAGGAAAATTTTGGAGCAAACGGCGTTCAGCTGGATGAGGAAGACATGAACAAAATCGCAGCATTGAACCGAAATCTTAGAAATGCGAAAGGACTTTACGCCGTTCTTCCCGGTGGGCCGTACACCTACGAGAATCTTTGGGACGAATAGTATTTTTAGTTCCAAGTTTCGAGTTTCGAGTTTCGAGTTCCGAGTCTGTGCTTTGCAACATTTTTAATGATAATTTCTCCGCCGGATATAGAAAATCAGGCGGAGTTTTTTTTATCCCAAGTGAATAGTAATCAAATAATTGAGATATTCAAAGATTCCTTTGGTGGAAAAAGAAATTAATTGTACCTTTGCACTCCAAATTTTAATCAATATAATGTCTAACTAACTAATTTTCTACAAAGAATTTTAAAAAATGGAAGAAAACGAAAAATTAGCTGAAGAGGTACAAGTTACTCCAGAGGCTGTTGAAGAAACACAAACCGCTGCTGCAGAAGCTGCTCCTGAAGTAAAAGAGGAAGTTGCTGCACAAGAAGAAACTCCTAAAGCAGAAGTGGTTGAAGAAGTTGTTGAAGTGATCGAAGAAGCACCTTCTGCAAAAAAACAACCTAAAAAAGCTGAAAAACCAGCCGGTCCAAATGCTGACTTTGACTGGGATGCTTACGAAAAAGGCGATGTTCTTTCTGAAAAATCTCACGAAGAACTGGAAAAAGTTTACGATGAAACTCTGAACGCAATAAAAGACCACGAAGTGGTAGAAGGTACTGTTATCTCTATCAACAAGCGCGAAGTGGTAGTAAACGTTGGTTTCAAATCTGACGGTATCGTTCCTACAAGTGAATTCCGCTACAATCCGGAATTGAAAGTAGGCGACAAAGTAGAAGTTTACATCGAAAGTCAAGAAGACAAAAGAGGCCAGCTGCTTCTATCACACAAACAAGCTCGTGCATCACGTAGCTGGGATCGTGTAAATGCAGCCCTTGAAAGTCAAGAAGTTGTTAAAGGTTTTGTAAAATGCCGTACCAAAGGTGGTATGATCGTGGATGTATTCGGAATCGAAGCATTCTTGCCAGGTTCACAAATTGACGTGAAACCAATCCGCGATTACGACGTATTCGTAAACAAAACCATGGAATTCAAAGTTATCAAAATCAACCAGGAATTCAAAAACGTTGTTGTTTCTCACAAAGCTCTTATCGAAGCTGAAATTGAACAACAGAAAAAAGAAATCATCAGCAAACTGCAAAAAGGTCAGGTATTGGAAGGTGTTGTTAAAAACATCACATCATACGGTGTATTCATCGACCTTGGCGGCGTAGACGGTTTGATACACATTACAGACCTTTCCTGGGGCCGCGTAAATCATCCGGAAGAAGTAGTTGCACTGGATCAAAAACTCAATGTGGTTATCCTTGACTTCGATGATGAGAAAAAACGTATCGCTCTTGGTCTGAAACAACTTTCTCCACACCCATGGGATGCACTTGATGCTGAACTGAAAGTGGGCGACAAAGTAAACGGTAAAGTGGTGGTAATGGCTGATTACGGCGCATTCGTTGAAATTGCTTCCGGTGTAGAAGGTTTGATCCACGTATCTGAAATGAGCTGGTCACAGCATCTTCGTTCTGCTCAGGACTTTCTGAAAGTAGGCGACGAAGTAGAATCAGTGATCCTTACCCTTGACCGTGACGAACGCAAAATGTCACTCGGTGTAAAACAACTGAAATCAGACCCATGGGATGATATCGAAACTCGTTACCCGGTGGGAAGCGCTCACACTGCAAAAGTGCGTAACTTCACTAACTTTGGTGTATTTGTTGAAATTGAAGAAGGAGTTGACGGTTTGATCCACATCTCTGACCTGAGTTGGACTAAAAAAGTAAAACACCCTTCTGAATTTACTCAAATCGGTGCTGATATCGAAGTACAAGTATTGGAAATTGATAAGGATAACCGCCGCCTGAGTCTTGGCCACAAACAATTGGAAGAAAATCCATGGGATGCATTCGAAGGATTGTTTGCAGTTGATACACTTCACGAAGGAATCGTAGTAGAAGTATTTGACAAAGGTGCTGTAATCTCATTGCCATACGGTGTTGAAGGATTTGTAACCCCAAAACATTTGGTAAAAGAAGATGGATCGCAGGCACAAGTTGATGAAAAACTTCAATTCAAAGTAATTGAGTTCAACAAAGACGCAAAACGCATCATTCTTTCTCACAGCCGTATTCACGAAGAAGCTAAACGCGCTGAAAAAGCAACAGAAGCTGGTGAAGATAAAAAAGTGGTAAGAAAAGCTAAAAAAGAAGAAGCTCCTGCTACACCTGTAATCGAGAAAACTACTCTTGGAGATATCCAGCAGCTGGCTGACTTGAAAGATCTGATGGTAAGCGAAGCTGCTGAAAAATTAGTTGCTAAAGAAGCTAAAAAATCTGCCAAAGTAGAAAAAACTGAAAAAGTTAAGGCTGCTAAAGCAGAAGAAGCTCCTAAAGCAGCAACCGGCGATAGAGCTACTGTGAACTTTGGTGAGGATCATGAGTTGAATTATAAACTTAAAAAATTCGACCTTTCTCAATCAAAAGACAACAGAGAGTTTTTAGTAGAACTGGGGAGTGCTGAAAAAGAAGCACTGGGAAAAACCATTCTCACTCACGAAGAAGTTGATGCTTTGATCGAGAGAAATATTGAAAAATTTGCCGAAAAAAAATCTGCAGATGATTCAACTGCAATATAATTTTTCCAAAATAGAATTACAATAGAAAAATGGCTGCAAATATTTGCAGCCATTTTTTTGTTTTGTTTAATAAATTACTATATTTGTAGCAAATTAATAATTAAAGTCATCTTGACTTCATTTCTGAAACAGCAAACTAATCCGTCATATGACGGAGCATTTTTAATGGCTACTCAAAATACGGTCAATGCCGCTGAAAGCGTCAGTGCCCTATGTATTTCACAAAATACAGAAAGTCAAGACGATTTCAATAAATAAAATTTGGATTAATAATTAAATACTATTCATATGAAAAAGATTGTAATTTTGTTTTTAGGAATTGTGTTACTGGTAGGCTGTAGCAACAACCCGCAAGGAATGGCTGAAAGTAGTGTTAAAAAACATCTGAAGAAAAGCGTACTGGCATACGAACCAATTTCATTTGGAACGCTTGATACGTTGGATTTGAGCAAAGATCCTGTTTATATGGTAGCTAAAGATTCACTGAGCAAAAGTTTGGCTGAATTGAAAAAAACGAGTGACCAGTTCGTGTTGGCTGGACATCAGCAGGTTGCTAAAAGAAATAAAGTTATAGTTGATGAAATGGAAGCTTTCTACAGCAACAAAATGTACAAAATCGAGCACAAATACAAAGGAAATACTTCGGAAGGAAAAAATGAAGAAGTGGACAAAGAATTCTATCTGAATAGCGGATTTGTGATTGTAGATTAAGAAATCCAAAGATATAAATGAAAAAAGGACGAGCTGATGCTTGTCCTTTTTTATTCTGTGGAGATTACCGGACTCGAACCGGTCACCTCAACACTGCCAGTGTTGCGCTCTAGCCAGATGAGCTAAACCCCCATTTTCAATTTGAAGTGCAAAGATAATCTTTTTTTGGAATTAAATCCGTATTTTTGCATTAAAATAGCTAATAAACTTATGTTGATATACAATACAACCTATTTAGTATCTGACAGGCAGTACGGACCGTGGATAAAATGGATCCGGGAAGAACATATTCCCTTCATGGTGGAGTGCGGATTTGAGAAACCACAAATTGCCAAAGTGCTTTCAGCTGATCCGGAGCAGGAAGGAACCTCTGTTACTGTTCAGTTTCATATTGGGAATATGCACCAATTGAGCATTTGGGATGAGCAATACGCAGAAAGCCTGCTTGCAGGAATGGCAGAACGGTTTGGTGCTGACGTGCTGGCTTTTTCGACTGTATTGGAACTTTTATAATAAATGGCTAATAAAGAGCGCATAATCTTAGGAATAGATCCCGGAACTACTGTGATGGGGTATGGGTTGATTCGTGTGAATGGAAATAAATGCGAGTTGATAGCTATGGGTGTGCTTGAGTTGAAAAAATACATCGACCACTACCATAAGTTGCAAAAGATTTTCAGCCGGACACTATCGCTTATTGATGAATTTAAGCCCGATATGTTAGCCATTGAGGCACCATTCTTTGGGAAAAACATACAATCGATGCTCAAACTTGGGCGGGCGCAGGGTGCGGCTATTTCTGCGGCACTCTACCGCGATCTTCCGATTTACGAATATGCACCACTGAAAATTAAAATGGCTATTACCGGAAACGGGCGTGCGGCCAAAGAGCAGGTGGCTGATATGCTACGCAGATACTTGAAAATTCCACAGGAAAATATGCTCCCGCAACTTGATGCAACCGATGGATTGGCGGCAGCATATTGTCATTTCTTGCAGCTAAATACACCATTTCAGGAAGCAGAATTTAAGAGTTGGAAAGATTACATCAATAAAAACGAAGATAAAGTAAAAGGTGGAACGAAAGGAAAATAATAAGACAATGTGCTAATGTGCCAAATAATTAGCTGAAATAAAGTAATAAAACGATAGTAGTAATATTTTTAGAATAACTAGATAATTTGCACTCCGTATTCCCCTTTCTCCAGCGAAGCGATTAGGGGAAAGGGGGCAGGGGGATTGGGGTTTCAAAAAATGAGAACAGTTACAGTAATGCGTTATATTTTGCCGCTGCGCGAAGGAGGTTCGCTTCCGGCATTGGCAGAAGCTGACGATGATTTCAAGTATGTGCTGAAATTTCGTGGTTCCGGGCATGGTGTGAAGATGTTGATATCAGAATTGTTGGGTGGAAGAATTGCAAAGGCATTGAATCTGAAAATCCCTGAGTTGGTGTTTGCAAATTTGGATGTCGATTTTGGAAGAACGGAAGGCGATGAAGAAATTCAGGATTTGTTGAAATTTTCAGAAGGGTTGAATCTCGGTTTGCATTTTCTTTCTGGAGCTATAGCATATGACCCGAGCTTAAAAATTGACCCGTTGCTGGCATCAAAAATTGTGTGGCTGGATGCCTTTATTACCAACATAGACCGAACTGCAAAAAACACCAATCTGCTGTGGTGGAACAAAGAATTGTGGATTATTGACAACGGATCATCATTCTATTTTCATCATATTTGGAAAAATTTTGACAATGCAGCCAAATCGCCATTTTCTTACGTGAAAGATCATGTTTTACTTTCTCAGGCATCCATGCTCGTTGAAGCTGACGCTTACGCACATTCGATTTTGAACGAGCAGGTTTTCCGTGAGATTGTTAATCAAATTCCTGACGAATGGCTCAACTGGGATGACGCAGCAGAAAACGCAGCGGAAATCAGAGAAGTTTATTATCAGTTCTTGACGACACGACTGAAACATTCATCCATTTTTCTTAATGAAGCACGCCATGCAAGAGGATAAATTATATGAATATGCCGTAATCCGTTTGGTGCCTAAGGTAGAACGAGAGGAATTCTTTAATATCGGGCTGATATTGGCCTCCATCAAAGCGAAATACATTCGAGTGCAGTTTTATTTGTGTCCTGAAAAATTTCAGCTGATGAAAAACGACCTCGATTTTGAGGAAATAAAGAAAAACCTGGAAAATATCCAGCGCATAGCGCAAGGAGATAAAAAAAGAGGACCAATCGCATTGTTGGACACGGCTGAGCGCTTCAGATGGCTTACGGCGGTCCGGAGTTCAGTCATTCAGACTTCGCCGGTTCATCCCGGAAAGACCACCGATCTGGATGCAACGTTCGATCGGCTATTTAGTGAATTAGTAAAATAAAAAAATGAGGGTGTCACCTAAATCGACACCTTCTTTTAATTTCGTTAATCTTCATCGTCCAGTACTTCGAACGTGATTTTGGCATTGATTCGGTACTCTTTGATATCACCATCTTCAACCACTGCCACATGCTCTTTAATATACAGCGAGCGGATTGCTTTCAATGATTTACTGGCAGTTTTTACTGCGTTTTTAGCAGCATCTTCCCAGCTGGTCTTTGAAGAAGCCAATACTTCGTAAGCATCCCAAATCCGCCGTATTTCTGTTTCACAATCAAACACTGATCTTTGCCTTAAAAAAAGTGTGGATCCTCACACATGGTTAACTTCCACACTCGAAAAAATACCGACCCTGCA
>CAZIRA010000102.1:6972-9476 GCA_964541615.1 uncultured Paludibacter sp. | reverse complement strand
TACGATTGGGAAAAAATTGATTCTGCGTTTTTGATTATGATTTGATTGATAAAAAAAATCTCTAATGTTGTATTTGTACTATCATTAAAATCAAATAAATCAAATAAATCAAAGTTCAGACGTCTTTTTTCGCCCTCTCCCAAATTTCGTCCATCTCAGCCAGTGTCATTTTTTTTAAGTCTTTCCCTTTGGAAATGGTTTCGGCTTCCAGGAAATTGAAGCGTTGGATGAATTTTTTATTGGTTCGTTCGAGCGCGGTGTCGGGATTGATATCGTAGAGACGGGCGGCGTTGACCATGCTGAAAAGCACATCGCCAAATTCAGCTTCCATTTTTTCGCTGTCCATTTTGTCGGCTTCCGCCTGAAATTCAGCAATTTCCTCTTTTGCTTTGTCCCAAACCTGCTCCCGATATTCCCAGTCAAATCCCACACTGGCTGCTTTTTCCTGAATCCGATAGGCTTTGATCAATGTTGGAAGTGAGGCAGGAACACCGCCCAGCACGGTTTTGTTGCCGTCTTTTTCTTTCAGTTTCAGGTTCTCCCAGTTTTCCAGCACTTTTGCTGTATCGCCGTTTACATTGACTTCGCCAAACACGTGCGGATGGCGAAAAATCAGCTTTTCGTTGATGGTTTTGCAAACATCATAAATGTCAAAATCCCCGGTTTCACTGCCCATTTCGGAGTAAAAAACAATATGCAGAAGCAGATCTCCCAACTCTTTTTTGATTTCCTGCATATCCCGGCTCAAAATAGCATCGGAAAGTTCGTAAGTTTCTTCCACCGTATTGCTTCGAATGCTCTCAAAAGTCTGCTCCCGATCCCACGGACATTCCACCCGAAGTCGTTTCATAATATCCAAAAGTCGCTCAAATTCAGCCAGTTTCTCTTCGTTCGTATGTGGTTTGTAATTTTCGTTCATTTCTTTGATTTTTATTAGCTACAAAGTTACGAATATAATTTAAAATTTGAATTTACTTTTACAGAACATTCAGTTGATAGCGCAGAGTAAATCCTGATACAACTTTCAGGCAGTTAACTAAATTCGGCACGATTTATGAATAATAAGTGATGTTTAATTCAAAATCGCTTTTATCAACAATTTAATTTTATTGCTAAATGAACAATTCTGAAAAAACTTACAACGCTGTGCTCGATACAGAACCAAGAGTACAACAGGTTGATAATGAGCTAACTGTTCCTTCGCTACCGTTTTGTATTATGATGGATGCGATTGGGATGGCGAGTTATATTTTCCCGGGTGTTGGTGAGTCTTTTGATTTGGTATGGGCGCCAATTTCAGGTTTTATTTTTATGAAATCGTTTGGCGGAATGACCGGAAAAATTGGTGGTTTAATCTCCATGGTGGAAGAAGCCGTACCGTTTATTGATATAATTCCTACGTTTACGATCGGGCATTTTTATGCAAAGCATCAGTTAAGGAAAATGCCCCCTAAATCCCCCAAGGGGGACTTTTGAATGAGTGGGATTAAAATACGAATATAACAATGCCAAAGTTTGAGGAATTTGGCATTGTTAATTTTAAAAAAGAAATCGTCTTGAAAAAAGCTGAAACACTAAACCTCAAAAGCTTTCAATACCTTTTCCCAATCGTCTTTTTTCTCTTTTACAAATTGTCTCACTACCTCCATCCGCAATATTTCTTTACATCCTTTCCGCCAGTAACTGCCGAACATAAATAACACCGGCGAAGCCAGCAGATACGCCGATGCACATAGCCAGTTACCACTAATCAGTCCCACTAGCACAAATTGCAACAGGTAGAAAATCGGCACAACGAAAATTCCGATTACCAGGCGAATGGAACTGATAAACTGCTTGTCTTTCACCACGCTCAGCAGTTTTTTATAAATTAAAATCGGAAAAATCGTGTTCAACAGTCCGGCAAGGGCGAGTGGGGCAGTGGCAACCATCGGTAATGCCCGGGCAAAAATACCCAGGTAGCCTTTCGGTCGGGTAATCGGATCTTTACTGGTGAGTCCATGAGATTTTAGTAATTGCAGGGCATTCTGAACAGCTGTGATTTTATAGGTGTAAGCTTGCGGATTACTTTCTTTCAACTCGTTGATTTGGCGGATGATTTCTTGCGAAGCCTGTACTAATCCATCGTTTGCAGGATATGATTTTTTCGCTAATTCCTTGGCATTCAAATCAATCAAAGCCGAAATCTCATCGTAATCCTCTTCCGGAATATCCACCACATATTCGCGCAGGCGAGCGTCCAAATCTTGCCGAAGTTTATTAACCGCCTGATTTTCATCTTGATCGTAAAGTTCCTTGTAATCAGCCACTCGTACTGGTTTACCATACGTAACGTACAAATCTGACAAAAAACTGTCCTTATTCGTATAATAAAACGCCATCGGAACAATGTGCGTATCCAACGAAAAATTCGTTTCGGCTTCCGTGGGCAGGGCAATTCGCGGAATGGCTTTTTGAAGCGGAAGCAGGTTCTGATGGGGGTTGTAACGTGCTTCGGGGAAAAG
>CAZIRA010000102.1:0-6872 GCA_964541615.1 uncultured Paludibacter sp. | reverse complement strand
TCCGGCAGCGATATGCCACACACCCCACCAGGCGGCGATAAATGCCATTCCGCCGAGTTCCAGTTCGGGTGGGAAAATTTTCGGATTGAATATGAGTGCTAAACCCAAACCGGAATTTTGAATACCTGTTTCAATGGAAATAGTTCGGGAATTAATGGAGTTTTCTTTGAAAATTTTTGGAAACCAGTAGCCAACAGTAAATCCCAATGCGTTGTGAATAAGTACGATGAAGAAAACAAGGTAAATGTATTTCAGGAAATGATCGAAATTGGCGGCCAACGCACCCACGATAAATCCAATCAGTACAAGCATGGAAGCCCAGCGAACCGGCTTTTGAATTTTTTCTCTGAATTTCGGGAACCGACTTCCTACTATCAGCCCAAGAATTACCGGAATGCCGAGAATTACTCCAACAGTTTGAAAAATCTGCGACGGTTCGATGACTAATTCCACCAGATAGGGCGATTGCCTGGCATAAAGTCCGCCCCAGAATGTGAAGTTAAACGGTGTCATGAACAGGGCGAAAACCGTTGTAAAAGCCGTCAGACTGACCGAAAGAGCCACATTTGCTTTGGCAAGCATTGAAATCATGTTTGAAACATTTCCGCCCGGACAAGCTGCCACCAGTATCATCCCGAATGCCACAGCAGGCGATGGTTTTATCAACAAAACCAGCAAAAAAGTCATTGCCGGCAGCATGAAATACTGTGAAATAATTCCTAAAACAATGGTTTTTGGATTTTTTGCCAGGTCTTTGAAGTGCTCGGCTTTGATGCTCAATGCCACTCCAAACATAACAAAAGCGATGGCAAAATTCATAAAAAGTACGCCGCCATCGCTAAAATTCAACCGGATTTTGTCCAATTGTTCTAAGTTGCCGAAAAGGGTGAAAAGTAATGTCATCTTAAGCCCCCTAACCCCCAAATGGGGGAATTTTTAGTGTTATTTGAATTAATAAATTTTATGGAAATACTCAGTATTTAAAATAAAAAATTAATTTTTTGTATTCGTTGGATTTTTCTAACCCATCCTCCACGGTTACCTGTTTGCGACAGGCAGGTTTCCCTTTATCAAAAGAGAAGATTGACGTATTGCTTATTTGCAGTGTTGTATAAAAAAATATACTGCTCTAATTCTCCCTTTTTATAAAGGGAGATGTGTGAAGGACAGAGGGTTAGAAAATCTGAAAAATTAATCCAACGTTTTTTTTTATTTACACTGTAAGTCAGATAAACTTCGTCAACCTCACTTAATTTCCCCTCATGGGGGATGTGTTTGACTACTGGCGGTTTATGGAGCTTGCAATTTCCTCATCTTCCCACTTTCCGCAATCAACTTCGATGTAGCTTTGTATCCGTACTGATAGATAGCCTGGTACGCATCAAATGTGAACTCGTTGAACTTCTCAATGGCTTCCGGCTCAATCAAAAAATCACAAAGCGCTCTGCCGGGTTGTGAACTTTGGTGCTGTACTACGCGAATCGATTTTATCAGCGTATCTCGTGATTTCAACTGCTTTTTTGCAGACAAATGTGGAATTACATCCGAGCCAATCACATACTCACATTTATCGCGTAGCGGCTGCGATGGCATATTGTTCAACAATCCACCATCCACATACATCATACTGTTGATTTTCATAGCATTAAATACACCCGGAATACTGCACGAAGCCGCAATCCACATATCCAGTTTGTCGCTTTTACTGATAATTTCCCAGTTGCCGGTAGTGAGATTTGCAACACAGACATGGAGCGGTTTTTCCAGTTTATCAAAACTGTTGTTGGGGATAAATTCTTTCATCAAAGAAATAATCGTACTGTGGTTGGACAGTCCGGCTTTCCAGAACGCAGCCTGAAAATGCATGATTTTCGTAATGCGGTAAAGTTTGCCTTCGTTGATGAATTTCAGCATCTGGGCAGGCGTGTATCCGGCGCAATACATAGCTCCAATGATGCTTCCCATGCTCGATCCGGAAACTGTTTCGGGATAAATCCGATGATCCTCCAATGCCTGCAACACGCCGATATGAGCAAAACCGAGCGCACCTCCACCACTCAGGCAGATGCCGACCTTGAACTTCGGCGAAGGTGGTGACGGCGTAAATATTTCTTTGAGTGATTTCATTCGGATGACCTTTAATTATGCAAATATAATCGAAAAGTGTTAATGGAAATAAATTTTTTGCCAAATAAAATGAAATAATAGGAAATTGAGGTAATTTTACACTCTCAAGCCTGCACTTCGACTACACTCAGTGACCAGGGGGAGTAATTGGTAAATCGTAAGAGCATTTTTGAATCTTCTAAAAATGTTTCGTTTTTCTCAAATTGTAAATCGTTAAATTTTAAATTCTTATCCCCCTTCAGGGGTTAGGGAAAATTTCTTATGAAACACTTATTTTCACTTATTCTTTTATTTTCCGTTTTTCATTTCGCATCTGCCGATCTGCTTGATGATATTTCCGACGGGAAATACAAGGCTAAAATTGTGAGCGGCATGAAATCGATGAACGATGGTGAACATTATACACTGCTTCAAAACAATAAACTGATCGTAAAGTACAGTTATAAAACCGGGCAGGCAGTCGATACGATTTTCGATGCATCAACAACCAAACTCAATAAATTAGACCAGATATCGGGTTATGAATTCAGCCCCAATGAGCTGAAAATACTTGTGTACAATAAGCAAAAATTCCGCTACCGGCGTACTTTTACATCCGATTATTTCGTGTTTGATGTGAAACGCAACGAGCTTAAACCGCTTTCGGAAGATGGACCGCAGGAGGTTCCGCTTTTTTCGCCCGACAGCCGTTACATCGCCTTTGCGCGTGAGAATAATCTTTACCTACATAAACTTGATTTTGGAACAGAAAGTGCCATTACAAAAGACGGCGAATGGGGGAAAATCATCAACGGTACACCGGATTGGGTGTACGAGGAGGAATTCGGTGCAACACGCTATTTCGTTTTTAGCCCGGACAGCAAACTGCTTGCTTTTGTGAAATTCGATGAAACCGAAGTGCCGTCGTACCAAATGCAACGCTACCTGGAAAGTCCTGTTTCTCAGGATGGTATGCCACTTTATCCTACGCTTCAGTCATTCAAATACCCAAAACCCGGACAGCCAAATTCCAAAGTGAGTGTATGCGTGTATGATGATTTTTACAAGTCGGTCAAAACCATTGATTTAGGTGTGGAGGAAAAAGATTTTTACATTCCAAGGCTGAAATGGACGAAAGATCAGGATAAGCTGGCTGTTTTTGTGCTCAACCGAAATCAAAACCAATTGGAGGTCATATTCTCCAATCCAAAATCACTCGTTTCCAAACTTACGCTTCGTGAAAATGATAAATATTATATTGATTATGAGAATATTGATGATATCCACTTCACAAACGATGGTAAGTATTTCACCTATGTGAGTGAGCGAAGCGGCTACAAACATGCTTACCTTTACAACATCAACGGAACCCTGAATAAACAACTTACAAGCGGGAATTTCGAGGTGACAAAAGTATATGGTTACGATGATTTGAAGCAAACCATTTACTTCCAATCGGCAGAACAATCGCCTTTGCAGCGAGATGTTTATTCCATTGACTCCAAAGGTAAGAAAATCCGCCTGACCGATGGAAAAGGTACTCATGTTGCTTCATTTTCAAGTACATATGCCTATTTTATGGATAATGCTTCGGCGCTTAATCAGCCGAATATTTTTACCATGAAAAATAGCAAAGGCGAATCTTTGCGGGTGTTGGAGGATAATTCGAATTTGGTTTCTGAATTTAACGCATTAAATTTGCCTAAAAAAGAATTTTTTAATTTCACTACTTCTGAAGGCGTTTCTTTGAATGGCTGGATGTTGAAGCCGGTAAACTTTAATTCTCAGCAAAAATATCCTGCCTTGATGGTGCAGTACAGCGGTCCGAATTCACAGGAAGTGAAGGATAGTTGGGCCGTGAGTTGGGAATATTTCCTGGTATCTGAAGGCTACGTGGTTGTGGCTGTGGACAGTCGCGGAACGGGTGGTCGTGGTGCGGAATTTCGAAAAAGCACCTACATGCAGCTGGGAGTTTTGGAAACCAAAGACCAGGTGGAAGCGGCAAAATACCTGGGAAAACAGAGTTTTGTAGATAAAAACCGGATCGGAATCTGGGGCTGGAGCTACGGCGGATTTATGACGCTGAATGCAATGAGCACCGGCGAAAAGATTTTCAAAGCAGGAATTGCTGTTGCGCCCGTAACCGACTGGCGACTGTATAATTCTGCTTACACCGAGCGTTTTATGCGCCAACCGAAAGAAAACAACGGTGGTTACGATGCCGGTTCGCCCATCAAGCACGCCGCTAATCTGAACGGAAACGTGCTGATTATTCACGGTACTGCCGACGACAATGTTCACGTGCAGAATACGTATCTCTACCTGGATGCATTGCTAAAAGCCGATAAGCAAGCTGAACTCTATCTTTACACAGACAAAAATCACAGCATCCTCGGCAAAGAAACAAGAAGGCATTTGTATAAAAAGAAATTTGAGTTTTTGGAACGTGAACTGAAAAACTAATTTTGCGAATTAAGGCGAATTACACGAATTGCCAACGGATGTTTAGAACGACGTTTTGCATAGAGATTAAAGTATTCAAACCCTCTGTCCTTTGGACATCTCCCTTTATCAAAAAGGAGAATTAAGTTAGTGTAAATTTAGAAAATACTGCGAAAAATGCACTTTCACAATCTTCCCTTTTGATAAAGGGAAGTACCCGAAGTGGGATGGGTTAGAAATTAACATCCAAACATCCAAACATCCAAACTAATCAATGACTTATCAACCAACAATAATCGCACATATTAAAACCGATTTTCCTACCAAATTCGGCATTCCGCGTCAGAGCGGATTGGTGAAGGAATTGCAGGGCAGGATTGTGTTTGAACCGGAATACCGCAATCCGGAGGCGGTTCGTGGATTGGAAGATTTTTCGCACGTGTGGCTGATTTGGGAATTCTCGGAATCCAGGCGTGATGGCTGGTCGCCTACCGTGCGTCCTCCGAAGCTGGGTGGAAATATCCGCAAAGGCGTTTTTGCCACCCGCTCGCCTTTCAGACCCAATCCCATCGGGCTTTCGGCTGTAAAACTCGAAAAGGTAGAAATTCACCCCGAACTGGGTCCTGTTTTGCACGTTTCGGGAGCAGATTTGATGGATGGAACGCCGATTTACGACATTAAACCCTATATTCCATTCGCTGACTGCATCGTCGATGCCAAAGGCGGATTTACCGAAGAAACCGATAATAGTTTATTGGAAGTGTATTTTCCTGCTGAATTATTGGATATTATCCCCAATGAAAAGCAAAAAGCCCTTTTACAGGTTTTGACACTCGATCCACGACCATCGTATCAGGAGGATGAAGAGCGAGTTTACGGCCTGGAATTCGCCGGATTTGATATCCGTTTTCGGGTGAAGGGACGTGTAATCAACGTGGTGGAAGTGGTGAAGAAGTAATAAACACCCATTACAAATCATCCGGAGCTGAAAAGAATTTTGCGTCGTATTCCTCGGGTGATAAGTTATCCAATATCTGAATGATGGGTTTTACGTTGTAAGAATTTCTGTTTCGTTTGTTGGAAAGCAAGATGATAACAAAGTCGTGCTCATAATCCATCCAAAACATATTGGTAAACCCATTCCACCAACCGCCGTGATACACGTAATGCACCTTGCTCATATCGTGCCTGTTGGTCATCAATCGGAAACCATACCCATAATTGTGACGGCTCGGACTTTCTACACTTCGTGGAATGAAAGCACTGTCCAGCAGGGCTTTGCTCACAAGACATCCCGAACGCAATGCATGATACCATTTCAGCATATCATCCACATTGGAATACATACCTTTATCCCCATAAACGCCATCCCAAATTTCTCGGGTACGTTCACGCCGTCCGTCGTATCCGGTCACTTTCGTTTGTAATAGTTCAGGTGGAGCAATCGTATCAATATAAGTGGATTTCATTCCGACAGGAAGAAAAATTTTATCACGCATATAGCTTGCAAAGGGTTTCTTGGTGACAATCTCAACAATTCGAGCCAATACAGCATAATTGGTGTTATTATATTGAAATTTGCGATTGGGAAAAGCTTCCGGTTTTATCTGTGGGTCGGCAGTAATAAACCAATCAATAAGCCCTTTGTTATCAGGAGGAATGGCATTTTCGCGTCTTTTATCCTCAAAACTATATAGATAATTTGGCAATCCACTCCGATGAGAAAGCAGGTTTCCCACCGTAATTCCATGGTAAGGAAATTTAGGTATGAACTTTTGGATAGTATCGTTAAGGTGGATTTTTCCTTTTTCAACGAGTTGCAAAACAGCAACTCCAGTAAAAATTTTACTGATAGAAGCCAACTGAAAAGTAGAAGAAAGGTTCAGGGTGTCTTTGGTTCTGAGGTTGGATAATCCTTTCGCATTTTTGTATAATAATACACCTCTTTGCTCAACCAAAACAGCGCCATTAAACCCCGCATTTACATTTCGTTGGAAGAAAGTATCTATCGAATGCTTCTTGCTGTCAGCGTTGATTTCCTTCGCAATTTTTTTCTGTTCGTGTGGCGAAGGAAGAGTCGAGTTAATGCACTTTTCTAATGATTTTTTATTGGAAGGTTTTGTTTCATTTACTTTCTTTTTGCATCCTGGAGAAATAATGAATAGTAATACGAATATGAAAATTAGATTAAGAAAATTATTTTTATTCACTTGAAAGTCAGTCAAATATAGAAGTTAAACATTAAATTAAAATTGTCCCTTTGTCTCGCCGATTTGTAGCCGATGAATTGTTTGTAAAATTAATGATAAATTATGAAGAATATT
>CAZIRA010000101.1:0-9499 GCA_964541615.1 uncultured Paludibacter sp. | reverse complement strand
TGTAGCTGATAATCAAATTCAAATTTATTAAAAATAAACAGCCGATTCTCACAAGAAAATCGGCTGTTTATTTGCATTTAGGGGTACGAACATTCTTGTCCGTTTAAAAAAAAAGACAGACAAGAATGTCTGCCTTCCTGAAAGTGATAACATTAATAAACTATTGAACTCCCAATTGTAAATTGAAAATAAATAAATCGTAAATCAACGATACATCTTCTCCTGCACCGCTTTTACATCTTCCGAAACCAGATAGTCATCATAATCCATCTGCTTATCGATGATTCCTTTTGGTGTAAGTTCGATGATACGGTTGCAGACCGAATGGATGAATTCACGGTCGTGAGAAGACATCAACACATTTCCTTTGAAATTAATGAGTGTATTGTTGAAAGCCTGTATGGATTCCAAATCGAGATGATTCACAGGTGAATCCAGCACCATCACATTTGCATTGGCCAGCATCATGCGTGAAATCATACAGCGCATTTTTTCTCCTCCGGAAAGTACGCTCGCTTTCTTGTAAATTTCTTCACCGCTGAAAAGCATTTTTCCCAGATAGCTGCGGATATAAGATTCTGTTGTGTCGCTTGAAAACTGTGCAAACCAATCAGAAATGCTTAATTCTGTATTGAAAAATGCCGAATTATCAAGTGGAAGGTACGCATGGGTAATTGTCACGCCCCAGTTGTAAGTTCCTTCGTGCTTTTTATCATGACCGTTGATAATCTCAAAAAAAGCTGTCATCGCACGCGGGTCACGGCTCACGAATGCAATTTTATCATTTTTCTCTACGTTGAAATTTATGTCTTTGAACAGCACGATACCATCATCAGTCGTTTTACCCAATCCGGAAACTTCCAGCACCATATTTCCCGGTTCACGCTCTGGTGTGAAAATAATGCCCGGATAACGGCGTGTTGAAGGTTGAATTTCATCGATATTCAGTTTTTCAATCATCTTGCGGCGACTTGTTGCCTGACGGGATTTTGCTACGTTGGCACTAAAACGACGGATAAATTCTTCCAATTCTTTCTTTTTCTCTTCGGCTTTCTTGTTTTGGTTGCGCTGTTGTTCGAGAGCAAGTTGGCTGGATTCATACCAGAACGAGTAGTTTCCGGCAAAAAGCGAAATTTTTCCGTAGTCAATATCTACGGTGTAGGTGCTCACAGAGTCAAGGAAATGGCGGTCGTGAGATACCACCAAAACCGTATTTTCATAATTTGCCAGATAATCTTCCAACCACATCACCGTTTCCAGGTCAAGGTCATTGGTAGGTTCATCAAGCAACAGGTTATCTGGTTTTCCGAACAAAGCACGAGCAAGAAGAACCTTCACTTTTTCCTTTCCGCTCAATTCTTTCATCAAGAGATAATGCTTGTCTTCTTTTATTCCAAGTCCGCTAAGAAGTGATGCAGCATCGCTTTCAGCGTTCCAACCGTTCATTTCAGCAAATTTTTCCTCTAATTCCGAAGCACGCATACCGTCAGCATCCGAAAAATCTTCTTTCAGATAAATGGCATCCTTTTCAGCTTTCACATCCCAAAGTTTTTCATGTCCCATCATCACTGTATCGAGAACAGAGAATTCGTCAAACTCAAAGTGGTCCTGCTTCAAAACAGAAAGCCTCTCACCAGGCCCAAACTGAACGGAACCACGCGTGGGATCCAGTTCACCGCTCAAAATACGGATCAGCGTAGATTTACCGGCACCATTAGCACCAATTACGCCGTAGCAGTTGCCGGGAGTGAATTTGAGATTTACATCAGAGAAAAGTACACGTTTGCCGAATTGAATGGCAAGATTGGAAACAGTAATCATTTTAAAAAGTTGGAAGTCAGAAGACCGAAGTCAGAAGTCGTATTTTATATTAAAAAAGTCCCCCTTGCGGGGGATTTAGGGGGCTAGATTATTCCTAACTGACGGGCGGCTTTCGAGATTTTTTCGATGGATTCATCGATTTGGTCGAAAGTATGCGTTGCCATCAGTGAGTAACGAATCAATGTATCTTCCGGGCTAACTGCAGGAGTAACTACAGGATTCACAAAAACGCCGTCGTCCATCAGCATGCGAGTCAGCGTGAAAGTTTTCATATTGTCGCGAACGTACAGCGGAATGATTGGAGTTTCGGTAGGTCCGATCTCAAATCCAGCTTGTTGGAAGCCGGCTTTGGCACGTTTTGTATTTTCCCAAAGCTGATCCATGCGCCATTTTTCCTCTGCCATTACATCCAATGCAGCCAATACGCAGCCGGTAGAAGCAGGAGTGATTGAAGCGCTGAAAATCAATGTACGGGATGAATGTTTCAGGTAGTTTATAATGTTTTCATCAGCGGCAATAAAACCACCGATCGTTCCCAGCGACTTGCTGAAAGTACCCATAATCAAATCAACATCGTCAGAAACACCGAAATGTTCGCATACACCGGCACCCGTTTTTCCAAAAACACCCAATGAGTGCGCTTCGTCAACATACAGAGAAGCGTTGTATTTTTTGGCCAATTCTACCATTCTGGGTAGCGGAGCAACATCGCCTTCCATGCTGAAAACTCCATCTGTAACAATGAGTTTTATTTTATTTGGATCACACTTTTTGAGAGTTTTCTCCAGGTGTTCCATATCGTTATGCTTGTATTTCAATGTTTTACCAAAAACAAGCCTTTTGCCTTCAATAATGGAAGCGTGATTTCTTTCATCAAAAATCAAATAGTCGTCGCGCCCTACCAGGCTCGGAATTACACCTGAATTTACCGTAAATCCGGTAGCATATACAAGTGCTGATTCTTTGTGTACCAATTTAGCAAGGCGCTCTTCCAGTTCGATGTGAATATCAAGGGTCCCGTTCAAAAAACGTGAACCGGCACAACCAGTACCGTATTTTTCAACAGCTTTGATGGCAGCTTCTTTGAGCCTGGGATGGTTTGTAAGTCCAAGATAGCTGTTAGAACCAAACATCAAAACCGGCTTACCATTTATCTGAACTACCGTATCCTGGTCTGATTCGATGGGACGAAAATAGGGATAAACTCCTAAAGCTTTTACCTTTTGAGGCTCCTGATATTGGGCCATCAGTTCACTTAAAAAACTCATATAATAATTTTTCAAATTTTCAGGATGCAAAGATACAACATTTTATTGAAAATTGGATATATTCTTTTCTCATGTGTTTTATCTATAATTATTGCCTTATACAGGAAATAATTCAACTATAAAAAAAGTATAATTCATTGAGTTCTAATTTTCTATATTTTTTTCGTACCTTTGCAGCTCAAATATTTTTACCCACTGTTGTGGTTCGTGAGAATCAGGCAGCAAGATTAACAAATGAAACGTAAGCGATGTAGGATGCCTGATGCCGGATGTTTGTATGTATGGAGATACCAAATTCCATATTTCTAACTTCTAACTTCTAATTCAAATATCGTTGAATAAAACAAACTAAAAATGGGAAATATAGTAGCAATTGTAGGACGCCCTAACGTGGGGAAATCTACCCTGTTTAACAGGCTTACCCAAAGCCGCAGAGCTATAGTAAATGAACAAGCCGGAACTACCCGCGACCGCCAATACGGCAAAAGTGAGTGGGAAGGAAGCGAATTTTCGGTGATCGACACCGGCGGATGGGTTGAAAATTCGGATGATATTTTTGAAGAAGCAATCAACCGCCACGTGAAAATTGCCATTGAAGAAGCTGACGTTATACTTTTTGTAGTGGACGTGCTTAGCGGTGTTACTGACCTTGATGAAGAAGTAGCCAAAGTATTAAGAATGTCTGAAAAACCGGTTATGCTGGTGGCCAACAAAGTGGACACTTTCGATCTGCAATACCAAACTGCAGAATTCTATAAACTCGGACTTGGAGATCCTTACATTATTTCTTCCATCAATGGATTGGGAAGCGGTGAACTCCTGGATGAACTTCTGAAACATTTCAAAACAGACACTTCTGAGGAAATTGTGGATTCACTGCCTCGATTTGCTGTTGTAGGACGCCCCAATGTGGGAAAATCTTCACTGATCAATGCATTTATGGATGAAGACCGCACTATCGTGACTGATATTGCCGGTACCACCCGCGACAGTATTTATACACGTTTCAATAAATTCGGACACGATTTCTATCTCGTTGATACCGCCGGAATCCGCAAAAAAGCGAAAGTAAACGAGGATCTGGAGTATTATTCGGTTGTCCGCTCTATTCGTGCCATTGAAAATGCAGATGTCTGTATCCTGATGCTGGATGCAACAAGAGGAATAGAAAGCCAGGATTTGAATATATTTTCTTTGATTCAGAAAAATAAAAAAGGGCTGGTTGTAGTGGTAAACAAATGGGACCTTATCGAAAATAAAGAGACCAACGACACTAAATTTTTTGAAAAAAGCATCCGTGAAAGACTTGCTCCGTTTACCGATTTTCCTATCATTTTCACATCTGTGCCAAACAAGCAACGTATTTTGAAAGTACTTGATACGGCAGCTAAGGTTTATGAAAACAAAAAACGTAAAGTTGCGACTGCAAAGCTGAACGAATTACTCCTGCCGATTATTAAAAACAGTCCGCCGCCGGCACTGAAAGGAAAGTATATTAAAATTAAATACATCACTCAGCTACCTAACACGTTTATCCCTACTTTTGTGTTTTTTGCCAACCTGCCGCAGTACGTGAAAGAGCCTTACCGCAGATTTTTGGAAAATAAAATCAGAAGTAATTGGGACTTTCACGGAACACCTATTAATGTCTTTATCCGACAAAAATAAAAAAGACCAGTTTTAAGAGTGTGGAGTGGAGAGCGTAGAAACAAATGAGAAAGTGACAAGTTTTAAATAATTTGTCTCTGTGTTATTTATAATCTTCTACAAAACCCTTATAACAAGAAAAGAGCGTTCGTTGAACGCTCTTTTCTTGTTATTCTTTATATTTCAAAATCAGAAACCGCTGTAAATCACCTCCATTTTCATCGGAATTTCGTTGTTTTTTCCACTATTAATAATGAGTGATTGAAGCTGGTTATTTTGGATAATTTCGCTGACAGAAAAACTTGAAGAAGTTGAAGACTGTCTGTATATGGGCGTTACAGGAACCAATACCATATCAAGATACGGTTTCGGATTATTTTTTTCCTTGATTTCCTGTTCAATCAGTGTAGCCAGTCCGCTGAAATTAAAACCATATTTATAATTGTTGCGGCTCACATAAACGCTGTCGCGAGAAGATAGAAATGCAACTGTATCTGAAAGCGCCTCGTTGTTTCTAAAGAAACGGTCTACTGAGCTTTCTTTAATTAAAAGCAGGTTGTTCACATAAGGAATCATCGTCTGGTCGCTCAGCTCGTTTTTCTTCACATTGAGGCGGATGGAAGCACTATTCACATCCAAAATTTTATCACCTACTTTTACATCTCTACGAACTCTGTCCAGCGGTATTCTTACTCGTGTGTAGTAATTTGCCGGTGAGGAAATGAAATTATATGGATCTGACGGAGTGAAGGCAAGCAATCTGAGCGGATGCATCACGCGGTTCACTTTTTTCACTTCCGGAGTCACAAAAAAGTCGTGACGACCTGAGATTTTGTTCCCCAAATTATCGTTGTAGGCATAATTGTAATAAAGCGAAATCCGAACAGTACGAAGATTAAGCAGGGTTGAACCACCGAAATCGGTAGTTATATAAATGCCCGGAAAGAATTTGCGGAATTCGTCCTGATTAAGATAGTGCGTTGGGTTGAGTGTGAAAAATCGGCTTAAAAATTCGTCTTTTAAATGAAAACGAACCTCTTTATTCATCGATCCGGTAATACCGTTTTTAACTGTAAATGCCGTATCTCCGATCATTTTTTGAAAATCCACAAAAGGATTTGGCTCCATATCGGTCATGTACTGTGTACTTCTCCGAAGAGAATCTTTCAACTCGTACACACTGATGTGCAAGGGTGAATTAACATTCCCGAATGCACTTGAAAAAAACAGCGTCATCACTACCGAATCTGCTTTTGTAGTAGCTACGGATGGATTCAGATAGGTGTAACCGTCTTTGAAAAGTCTCAATTCGGCTAAAATATCTGCTTTTGTGGTGCCTAGGATGTTATCTTCAAATTCACCCAGGAGAAAAGAGTCCGGTCTTGAAATAATGCTTTCGACCTGTATCGTTTGGGTTGATAAATGAAACGTGTCGGCTTGAACGATAATTTCATCGCTTCCGGGTTGGATTTGTTTGCCGAGATTATCAGCCTCATCATCGCAAGATATAAAAATTAAAGCTATTAGAGCAAGTATAGAAATAAATTTTCTGAACTTCATTTATCAAACGAGTTAGTTTTGTAATAAAATTGCTGTTAAAAATCGCTTTTACAAACTGTCATAAAAATTAATATAATCGTCGGCATAATCCTCTTTATCTGCGTATGGCAAGAATTTTTTCTTCTGATCCGTAACGTATTTCAGGAGTTCTTTATTGACTGTTTTGCTTGACTGGATTACTCCGTCTGAAAAATCTACCGCCAATTTTGATAATGCTTCGAAATTAATTTCTTTCCCCTTTATGCTTGATAAATCATCGGATTTGATTCCCTCCAAAATAAGATTATCTGAGAATTCAGGGCGGAAAGGCTGGGTGAATTCTTCTTCAAACAAAGAGTATACGACTTTTGATTTTTTGAAAAACGGGTCGTCGTTGTAAGCTTTCTTGATGTAGAGCGGTGCCAGAGCACTCATCCAGCCTTGGCAATGGATGATATCAGGCGTCCAGCGCAGCTTTTTCACAGTTTCCATTACGCCGCGCGTAAAGAAAATAGTGCGCTCATCGTTGTCCACATATTCCACTCCTTCATCGTCAACCACTGTGTTTCTCCGCTGGAAAAAATCTTCGTTATCAATAAAGTAAATCTGTAATCTTGCCGACTGTATAGATGCTACCTTAAGGATTAGCGGATGGTCTGTATCATTTATTATCAGGTTCATCCCCGAAAGTCGGATCACTTCGTGAAGCTGGTTCCGTCTTTCATTCACCGATCCGAATTTCGGCATAAACGTGCGGGTTTCTCTACCTCTTTCCTGCATTGCCTGCGGCAAATACCGCCCCTGATTTGCGATTTCAGATTCTGGCAAATACGGGAAAATTTCCTGTGAAATAAACAAAATTTTCGAATTCTTTTTCTCCTTCATGTCCTCTCAGATATTACTTAAATGTAAATCATTTGCAAAGATATAAAAAAAAAATCGGAATTACGCAAGTAAAAAATTCAAACTTACAATGTTTAACGTTGAAAGCTAAGCAAAAACACGCTTGTTTTAACCCTTGTGACAATGCCTGTCAATGCATTATATTGTCATTTTTTATACAAAAAATCAGCTTCCGAAAAAAATCTGAAAGCTGACTCCTTAGCACAATTTTTCAAGGTGCAAAAGTAATTTTTCTCTTGTGATTACGAAATATTTTTAGCTTTTATTAATTGAATTATTCTTATTCAAACAATTTTTCAATCTGAGCAGCGTAAAATTCCTCAATTACCTTTCTCTTAATCTTCATAGTCGGCGAGAGGAATCCGTTGTCCATAGTCCACGAATCGGCTACCAGTTTGTATTTTTTGATCTGCTCGTAGTCTCCGAAGTTAGCATTGTAGTGCTTAACCTCGCGAGCTACTCTTTTCAACACTTCAGGATTTGTAATCATCTCCTCATTGGTTGTGTAGGGCACTTTATGCAGACTGCACCAGCTCTTAAGGTAAACAAAATCGGGAGATAACAGTGCTGCAGCAAATTTTTTGTTTTCACCAAGTACAATTACATTTTCAAAAAAAGGAGATTCTGTGAATTTTGACTCAATGGCCTGCGGATTCACGTATTTTCCAAAAGAAGTTTTGAAAATGCTTTTGAGCCTTCCGGTAATCACCAACTGTCCTTCAGGTGTGAATTTTCCTGTATCGCCTGTGTGGAACCAGCCATCGGCGTCAATTACCTGCGCTGTGAGTTCCGGATCTTTGTAGTAGCCAAGCATCACGTTGTGACCGCGACAGATGATTTCATTGCGTTCGCCGAGCTTCACTTCCACGCCGGGCAGCGGAGGCCCTACGGTACCGAATTTCCGTCCGTGTTTGCCACGCTGACTTACAGCTATCACAGGTGAAGTTTCGCTCATTCCGTAACCTTCAAACACCGGCAGCCCGATGGCCGAAAAGAACGATGCCATGTGCGGCTGAATGGCCGATCCTCCGGAAACAACAATGTCGAAATTTCCACCAATGGCAGCACGCCATTTTGAATAAATCAGCTTGTCGGCCAGTTTCAGCTGCGTTTTCATCCAGCCGCTCATTCCTTCGAGCTGATATTTGGTAGCCAGATTGAAAGCCCAGTAATACAGGGTGCGCTTTACGAAAGGCTGCTTTTTGCCCGCCAGGTAGAGTTTATCGTAAATTTTTTCGAGCACACGCGGCACGCAGCTCATCATCGTAGGATTGATTTCCTTGATGTTTTCGCCGATTGTAGCCAGACTTTCGGCGTAGTAAACGGACATGCCAAGGTATTGATACAGGTACACGAGCATACGTTCATAGGCATGACACAGAGGCAGAAAACTGAGTGCAGTTTTACTCCATTTAGCAGGAGTCATTTTCAGGTTGTGCACCTGATTCACAATGTTTGAATGTGAAAGCATTACCCCTTTTTGTGCGCCTGTTGTTCCGGAAGTGTAAATGATGGAGGCAAGTTCATCGGGGCTGATGGCTGCTTTTATGGCCTCCAGTTTTTCGGGCTGAGGATTGGCTTTACCCAGTTCTATCAGATCATTCAGAATTTTGTATTTAGCACCTTCTTCGTTGAATGTATAGATAGACTTCAGACTGGTTACCTCGGGCATGATGGGTTCTAGTTTTCCACGCAGATCTTTACCATCGATGAAAATCACTTTCATTTCGGCGTGATTAAGTATGTGCCGGTAGTCTTCCTGACTTATGTTTGGATAAATAGGCACAGAAACGGCACCTATCTGCATAATGGCAAAGTCAATCATGTTCCACTCAGGTCGGTTGCCGCTTACCAGCCCTACCCTGTCGCCCTTTCCAACTCCGATCGCCAGCAAGCCGTAGCTGATAAGATTTGTCTTACTTACATACTCCTGAATGCTAATCTTCTGCCAAACTCCCCCTTTTTTCGAAGCAAGAGCTGCTTCCTGGTTGGGATATTTCTCCAAATAATGATCCAGGATGTCGTATATGCGTGTAACTTCCATTGTTTTAAATAGTTTTATAGATGAGTATTTAAATTACAAATGTGTAAAATTATAGTAAAAACATGATAAATTCAAAATTGTATCGGTTTTTTTTTAGGGTAAAGTGAGAAATAATCATTTTTTCAAAAAAAATATTTCACAACCTATTGCGAATTCAAATTTTCGATGTATCTTTGCATCCGCAATTGAGAACAAAGGTTCGCAATTTTTTAAAAAAACATTGGTGTGGTAGTTCAGTTGGTTAGAATACCTGCCTGTCACGCAGGGGGTCGCGGGT
>CAZIRA010000100.1:0-9870 GCA_964541615.1 uncultured Paludibacter sp. | reverse complement strand
AATTGGAAAGAGTCTTACGATTTTGCTGAAAGCATTAATGAACTCTTCAAATAAGCAATTATGCTTAGTCAAATTCAGGTTGTGGAAATTTTTGTTTCCTTTTGAGAATAGATTTAAAGAATTATCCTCTTTTTCAGAAAAACGGTCTGGATAACTCCAGACCGTTCGTTGTGTTTATCGCCGACCAAAAAGGACTACATTGGAAGGATTGCAATCCTGAATTATTTTTCAAAAATGAATCGTAATCAAAAACGGCATTGAAAAATTTTGTATTTTTGTTGCAAAACAATGAAAAATATTTTTTTTGGAAATAATTTTCACCCCTATTTGTCCCCTTTGCAGTTAAAATGGCAATACAGGTTAAGAAAAGCCTGTGAAAGTAGTCCCGCCGGGAATCGAACCCGGATCAACAGTTTAGGAAACTGCGATTCTATCCATTGAACTACAGGACCAAAAGTGGATGCAAAATTACATTTTTTATCCGACAAAATAAAACAAAATCTTTCAAAAGCACATTCAGTGAGTAAGAAAAAGAAGTATTATGCCGTTTGGCACGGAGTAGAGCCGGGAGTGTACGATGACTGGAAAACCTGCGAGCGGCAGATCAAGGGCTTTGAAGGAGCGAAATATAAGTCATTTGATACGCTGGAAGAGGCAAATCGTGCATTACTGTCGCCTTGGTATAGCTATATAGGGAAAAATGCTGAGAAAGCCAAAACGCCGAAAGATTACAGACAGCTTCCGAAGGAGGAACAACCCATTTTAACAAGCATTGCTGTGGATGCAGCTTGCAGTGGAAATCCGGGCTTGATGGAATATCAGGGCGTGGATGTGAAAACAGGATTTCAGATTTTTCGCATTGGTCCGTTGGAGCAAGGCACGAATAATGTCGGGGAATTTCTTGCAATTGTACACGCTGTGGCCTCTTTTTATAAAACCAACCCTGCTTTACCGATTTACTCGGATAGCAAAACGGCTATTTCCTGGGTGAAAAATAAGAAAGCAAAAACGAAATTAGAACCCAACGAAAAAAACACAGCCATTTTTGACCTTATTCAGCGGGCCGAAAGATGGTTGCATAACAACTCATTCACCAATCCAATCCTGAAATGGGATACTGAAAAATGGGGCGAAATTCCCGCAGATTTTGGGAGGAAATAAAGTCTGAGTAGCAATATGACTCAGACTTTTTTCTTTAAAAAAGCCAACTCACTCAATGGTAAATCTTTCTTCACTACCACCACCGCAAAAATTACGAGAAGTACCGTTTTCAATGCAATATTCAGCACTACGTAAGGTGTATTTATCAGCAAGCTGATGCCGAAAAGCGCTAATGCAAACAGAATATAAAATGCAATTTTTTTCAGATTGTAATTGATGGGCATAAATTTTTGACCAAAGAAATAGGACAAAACCATAATTACAAAAAATCCTACAAACGACGACCAAACCGAAGCCCAATAGCTGTATTTCGGTACGAAAAGGATATTCCCCAGCAAAATGACAGCTGTTCCGATAAACGAAAACCAGGCACCGTAGTGGTTTTTATCGGTAAGTTTGTACCAGATAGAGAGATTGAAAAATATCCCCTGAAATATGTACGAAAAAAGAATAATCGGCAGTATTCCCAGCCCAATCCAGTATTTCGGGGCGATAAAATGCTTGATAATATCCATATACATTACCACGGAAAGGAATATCAAAAGTGCAAAAATGACGTAATATTTCATTGCCATCGAGTAGGCGCTTTTGCTGTCGGCATCTTTATTTTTTGCAAATACAAATGGCTCGTAAGCATAGCGAAATGCCTGTGTGAACATCATTATGACCATTGCGATTTTTCCTACAGCGCCGTAAATTCCTAACTGTTGCAAGGCGTCGGTTCGGAGGAATTTGAACAGGATTTTATCCAGGTTTTGATTGGCAATTCCGGCAATTCCCAGGAAAAGCAGCGGAAGCGAGTAGTTTAGAATTTGCCGGAGCAGTTTGCCGTCAAATTCAAATTTCCCCTGAATGATAATTGGAAGTAAAAACAGCGTTTGAATGGCTGTGGCAATGAAATTAGATATAAAAATATAACCCACACCGTAATCAGGATTGTAAAACCACGAAACGGTATCAGGTGCAACTTTCATCAACCACGGACAAGCAATCAGGAAAAACAGATTGAAAGCAATGTTCAGGCCGATGTAGAGTAGTTTTAATCCGGCGAATGCGATAGGTCGTTTCTGAAAACGTAAATAAGCAAACGGAATGGAAGAAAATGCGTCCATAGCCACGATAATGCCGAGCATCCAGATAAATTCCGATTGATTTTGGTAACCCAGAAAATTGGCAATCTGTTGGTGAAATAGTACGATGAGAGCAACGAAAATCAGCGATGACCCACCGATAGAAATCATCGTATTCCCGTAGATTTTTCGGTAGTTCTGAGGGTCTTTATTGGCAAAACGGAAAAATCCTGTTTCCATTCCGTAGGTAAGAATGACGAGCAGAAGTGCCGTCCATGCGAAAAGATTGGTCACGATGCCGTAATCCGATATTTCAGCAAGTTTATATGTATATAGAGGCACCAGAAGCCAGTTCAGGAACTTCCCGACGATACTGCTCACTCCGTAAATGGCGGTGTCTTTCGCCAATGATTTCATTTCTTTTGCCATAAATTAGTCGGTTCTTTTGTGTATTTAAGTATATTCAAACTACTTTTTTCTGAATTTGCTCAGAATTTTGTCAACTAATTTAAATTCAGGTGTTGGTTCGAAATCTTCCGGCTTCAGGTATCCTCCTGCTATTAAAAGTTTAATGGCTTCTTCAGCCTGAGAGGCACGTACATCAAGTTTTACGCCTCCGTCCACGTTGGCAAGATAGGCGCGGTTAATGATCTCGTCTCTCCCGAAACATTCAATTCCCATCGACTCGAGGTAGGCTTTTGCCATTTCAAAATCAGCAGACTGACTGAAAGTTCTGATGTTAACCAGTTCATCCATTTTTGTTGGTTTTATTAAAAGTTAAAATAATGTACCCATATCTCCACCGAACTTCACTTTTCCCAGGTGCCTGTAAGCCAGCTCGGTCACTTCACGTCCGCGTGGAGTACGTTTCAGAAAACCTTCCTTAATCAGAAATGGTTCATATACTTCTTCCAATGTTCCCGGATCCTCGCTGAGTGCCGTAGCAATGGTCGTTAGGCCTACCGGTCCGCCCTGAAATTTATCAATGATAGTATTCAGTATTTTGTTATCCACTTCGTCCAGTCCGTGTTTGTCGATGTTCAATGCTTCAAGGGCATATTCCGCAATTTCCAGATCAATGTTTCCGTTTCCTTTCACCTGTGCAAAATCACGAACACGCCTCAGTAACGCATTGGCAATTCGGGGCGTGCCGCGACTTCTCCCCGCAATTTCCGATGACGCCTTTCGCTCTATGGGTACATTCAGCAGATAAGCCGAACGTTCGACAATACCGGTGAGTACAGTGGTATCGTAATACTCAAAATGGCAATTGATGCCAAATCGGGCTCGCAACGGTGAAGTGAGCAATCCACTTCTAGTTGTGGCACCAATCAGCGTAAAGGGATTAAGCTCCAGCTGAATGGAACGGGCACTCGGACCTTTATCTATCATAATATCAATACGATAGTCCTCCATTGCCGAATACAGGTATTCTTCCACAATGGGGCTCAGGCGGTGAATTTCATCGATGAAAAGGACATCGTTAGGCTCCAGACTTGTGAGCAGTCCGGCCAAATCACCAGGCTTATCGAGTACAGGGCCTGATGTTACCTTAAATCCTACGTTCAATTCATTGGCAATGATGTTGGAGAGAGTCGTCTTACCCAATCCGGGAGGGCCATGCAGCAGTACATGGTCCAGACTTTCGGTGCGCATACGGGCTGCAGCGACAAATATTTTCAGGTTCTCAACGATTTTCTCCTGCCCTTTGAAATCATGAAATGATAGCGGCCGAAGCGCATTTTCAAACTCCCGCTCGGTGTTTTGATTGTTTCGTATGTCGAATGGTTCTTCCATAATGACCCCTAACCCCTAAAGGGGAATATTGGTGTGATTATCTATTTTGTCTGTTTATTCTTATTTTCTTTAAAATCTTTTTTTGAAGAGTAAATGATGAGTTTTGAACTTTAAATTCCCCTTTTAGAAATTAGGGGTGGTCAATTCCCTAAACACCTCTTCCATTTTCCTTTCCTGCATCCTCATCATTAGTATTTTTTTATTATTTGCTACCGCGAAATCAAAAATCTCTTGTCGAATATCTTTTACTGCTGAAATCCGGTAAAGCTTCATGTCCAGAGTTTCAACTGATTTTATCGATTTTAACGGCAGATTTTCCACGGGATTGAGAAATTCCACTTCGATGTGATAATCATTCCCTGCAAAGTTTGCAATTTGTTTTACGTCGGGGTAATCAGCCACAATTTCGCCTTTGTTGATGATGATAACCCGATTACAAACCGCTTCAATTTCCTGCATAATATGCGTACTGAAAAGCACTGTGCGGTAATTGCCAATTTCCTTTATCAGATTACGTATTTCCACCAGCTGGTTCGGATCCAGTCCTGTTGTCGGTTCGTCGAGAATAAGCACTTTCGGATCGTGAATCAGTGCTTGTGCAAGCCCTACACGCTGTCGGAAACCTTTTGAAAGTTGTCCGATTTTTTTCTGAAATTCCCCTCGCAATCCCACCAAATCAATCAATTCATCCACACGCTTCTGCTTTTCCTTGCCAAGTTTGTACATTTCTGCCACAAAAAGCAAATATTCCTTCACGTACATATCCGTATAAAGCGGATTTTGCTCCGGCAGATAACCGACGTTTCTTTTCGTTTCCATCGGCACATCTTTCACTTCTACGCCACAAATTTTAGCAGAGCCCTTCTCATAATCAAGCGAACCAGCCAAAATCCGCATCGTGGTAGTTTTCCCGGCACCGTTTGGACCCAAAAAACCCACAATTTCCCCTTCTCCAATCGAGAAACTGATGTCTTTCAGCACTTGCTGTGTGCCGTAGGATTTTGATATGTGAGAAAGTGTGATTGACATAGATGCCCCCTAACCCCCTGAAGGGGGAATTTTTCCTAAATAGGTAAGAAATCCTATATGTTTATTTCAAATTTTAATTGTCCATTCTAAAAACATTTTATTGTCAATTAGCCACATCAGCTCCCCCTTTAAGGAGGCGGGGGGCAAAAACAGACAACAAAATATACCACAAAATAATCGGTGCAATGGCGTCCACCTGCAGGAAAATAATCAACAGAACGCAGACACCGAGAAATATAAACTGCAACTTATTATCTTTCCATCCGAAGTTCTTGAATTTCAACGAAAACATGGGTATTTCCGATACCAAAAGGTACGAAAAAATTAATGTTACAATTATCAGCACAATGTAATTTTCAGAAAACCATCCTGCAAACGATACGGCAATTCCGCCCCAGAAAATGGCATTGGCAGGTGTGGGAAGTCCGATAAAGGATGAGGTTTGGCGGGTATCGATATTAAATTTTGCCAAGCGAAGTGCTGAAAAAACCGGAATGAGAAACGCCAGAAATGTGTAGTTTTGTACAACACCGTTAGTAGAAAGCATCGAAAAAATCATTGCTCCGGGCGCCAACCCAAAACTCACTACATCAGCCAAACTGTCTAATTCTTTGCCCATTTCTGAATACGCATTCACGAGCCGGGCCACCATTCCGTCCATAAAATCGAAAAATGCTGATAGCATAATGGCCACCGTTGCACCCACATAATTTCCCTGAAAAGCCAGCCACACGCCACAGCATCCCGAAAACAAATTCAGGCAGGTGATTGCATTTGGTAGATGTTTTATTCCCCAAAATTGTTTTCCGGGGGCAATGTTATTGTTTTCCATATTTTTTTCTTTTTCTGAAATTTGACAGACAAGAATGTCTGTTCACCCGAAGTGACTAAAAATCTTTATTTCACTGATTTAGATTGCACTGCACTCTCCCCTTTGGGTAGATTTAGAGGGGCTTCTTACTATCCATCCAAATCGTGACCGGTCCGTCATTTACAAGATTCACCTGCATATCCGCTCCAAATTCACCTGTTTTCACCGGTTTATTGAGCAGCAATTCTACTGTTTTACAAAACTTTTCGTACATTGGTATCGAAATCTCAGGTTTTGCCGCATCAATGTATGAAGGCCGGTTTCCTTTGCGTGTTCGAGCGTGAAGTGTAAACTGACTTACTATCATTATTTCTCCATTTACATCCTGCACCGAAAGATTCATCACCCCGTTTTCATCGTTAAATATACGCAAATTTACCAGCTTTTGGGATAAATACTCAATATCTTTCTCATCGTCTGCATTTTCAACTCCCAAAAGCACTAAAAGCCCTTGTTGAATTTCAGAAACAATTTTTCCCGATATAGAAACCGATGCATTTGTAACACGTTGGATTAATATTCTCATAAAAAGCACCTCCAACCTCCCCAAAGGTGAGAATTAAATTGAAGAAATTAATATTATATAGTATGTTAGTCAGCCATTCTTTCCTCCCCTTTGGAGGAGTTAGAGGGGGCTAAAACGGATATCCTATTGCCAGATTAAATGCGTAATCATCCTTAGTTATATTTGTTCGCCAGCGTTCGGTGCGGGATAAGGCAGGGTTATGAAGTTTCAATCCTAAGTCAAGCCGGATCACAAAAAATGAAAGATCGGCTCTGATGCCGACACCGTAAGCCACACCCATTTGTCCAACAAAATCCGAGAATTTAAATACTCCGCCAGGCTGTGTGTCATAATTTCGGATAGTCCAGACATTTCCGGCGTCGAGGAAGAGCGCACCGTCCAGTTTCCAAAACAGCTTTGTGCGATATTCCATATTCATATCTATCTTAATATCACCCATTTGCGTGTTGTAGTCAATAAAAGCCCGACTACTTTTGTACGTTCCGGGGCCGAGTTGATAGGCAGTCCAACCTCGAACACTGTTGGCTCCGCCAGAGAAAAATCTTTTTTCGAAAGGAATTAAATTATTATTTCCGTAAGGAACAGCAACACCAAGTCCGGCGTGATATACGATTCGGTTATTTTTGTCAAAAATCTGGTGATGAGATATGTTAAATTCTGTTTTTATGTATTGAGCGTAGCGTATTCCAAATATTTTATAAGCATCTTCGGCATCTTTTTTCGATTGAAATAAATTGTTGAGTCCGTACAGTAAGTTTCCGGCAGTTTCAATACCATAACCATATGTGCTGTAATTTCTTAATGGTTGAAACGGCCGGAATCCGCTGTAAGAACCGTTGTAGCCCATCCGCATAATGAGGTGATTTTGGAAATTGTAAACAAAATAAGGACTGGTGCTCAGATAATCACGATATTCCGGAGAAATGTACGGATAATAAACGTAACTGATATTCAATACATCGTAGTTGTGTTTAACCTGGAAACGCTCGCTCCAATTGTATTTAAATCCAATGCCGGTTATGATTCCCGTGTATTCTTTCGGACGTCTTCTGAAACTGTATGTTCCGTTAATTTCCGTAGTTGCACGGATATTTCTTTTCATTTCCCGAGATGCAAACGGCAGCAGGAATGTCGGAAATTTAAGCCCCGCGTCACCTCCAAATTCGTAGGCGTGCTGGTCTTTTCCCTGGTACTCGTACGAGGCTCTTCCTCTTAAAGAGAAGCTTTCGGAGCCTTTGAAAATATTCCGGTGACCATAATTGATATTTCCCCCGAAACCCCAATATCCGGCTGAATAAGTACCTTCAACGTCAGTAGAAATAGACTGTAACTTATTGGGAGTGATGATGATATGTGCATCAAGCTTGTTGGTTCCCACTTCCCGGAAATTGATGTCCATGTATTTTACGGCACTTAGCGAATTGATAGAACTGTATGATCGCTCAATCGCTCTGTCGGAGTAGGTTTCGCCGGGAATGATGTGTGTGCTTTGTATCAAAACCGAAGGTCGGATATTCCGTTCGTTTTCATAAACGATTTCGTAATTTTCCAAAATAAGTGTATCTAACTCTATTTCAGAAGTTAATGTCTCAATTGTTTTATCGGTTTCGCTGAATATGTGAACTTTATTAATGGAATATTTTCGAAAATTATTGTGAGAAATAGTATCCAAAAGTGCAGTCTCATCCCTCACTTCAAGCACCAAATCAACTTCTCGTTGGTTGGATGCAGAGTCTGCAAAGTAGTGAAGCTGATCTTTGGTAAATTGAAAATATCCCAGATTTCTAAAAAATGAGGTCACACGCTCACGCTCATCGTCAAGCACGTCGCTATCAAAAAGATTTCCCGGCTTTATCAAGCTTCGAGCTGTGTCTGAAGCAATTTCAAAAAGTTCAGGATGGATAATATTGATGGAGTAGCCATTAATTTTATAGGGCAGATTTGACGTCACTTTGTATGTGACTTCAGCCATTTTTTCTTTGGGAAAATTGACGTCGCTCGATACTTTGGCGTTCATAAATCCGCGATTGTAATATAGTTTACTGATTTGATTTTCAGTGATATCGGTGAGTTGCTGGTTGTAGATAACCGGCTCGTCTCCAATCCGCTTCAAAAACCGGTTTACCCGTTTAGTAGTGTCTCTTCCTGCCCAATTGTAAAGCCCCAGTTGCATTTTAAAAAAACCTAAAACCTCTGAATTCGGCATCTGGCGGACATAAGATTTGATTTCTTCTTTCGGAATGGTTTTGGTGTCGGTTTCGATGCTCACATCATTCAGTAAATATTCACCCTCAGGAACATATTTAGTCGTGTTACACGCTGTTATAAGCAGAGAAACGATGATTAAAAGTGAATAATTAATTTTTTTCATTTCGAAATGTATTCAGTGACAGATTTTTATCCTTTGAATAAATGCATGGTTTTCTTTTGGTTGGAAATCTGCGTTTTCAAATGCCGAGAAACTAAAAATCTTTGCAAATATACGCTTTATTCTCGTTTTCTTTGTTAGTTTTGTACAGCAAAAAATATACTGAAATTCAAATAAAATTCAAAAGAAACCCGATTATGCTATCTAAAACGAAAATAAAGTGGATAAATTCTTTGGAAAGGAAGAAAAACAGAGATGAAGAAGGACTTTTTGTGGCCGAAGGAGCCAAAATTGTTGCTGATTTGTTACCTTCATTGAAGTGCCGGTTTTTGGCTGTGCTTCAGAATGAATACAACGATGAGTTCCGGCATTCAGTCGATGAAATCGAAGTTGTTTCTTCAGAAGAATACAAAAAAATCACACTACAGAAGTCTCCACAGGGTGTTTTGGCAGTTTTCGAAAAGCCAGAATACAAGATAAATATCTCTGACGTCCTTCCAAATCTAAACCTGGCATTGAGCGACATCCAGGATCCGGGAAACCTCGGTACCATCATCCGTTTAGCAGATTGGTTTGGGATAAAAGATGTTTTCTGCTCGCTTCACACAGCCGATGCATTCGGACCGAAAGCCGTTCAGGCTACGATGGGCGCCATTGGCCGTGTGAGAGTACATTATGTTGATTTAGCAGTCTTCTTGAAGGGGGTGAAAAGTAAAATGCCTATTTACGGTACATTCATGAATGGAAAGAATATTTACAATGAAAACTTGCCTGAAAATGGAATAATCGTGATGGGAAATGAAGGAAGTGGTATTTCGGATGAAATTCTGCCGTTTATCAGCGAAAAACTGATGATTCCAAGTTTTCCTGAAAATACTGCAACTTCCGAATCATTGAACGTAGGCATTGCCACTGCGATTGTAATTTCAGAATTTAGAAGAAGAAATATTTTACAATTATGAAAAAATTATTTTTGTTCCTAATCGTTTTAGCTGGATTGGCTGTGATCGGTTATTTGACAAATCCAACAGAAGCCATGCACCGGGAA
>CAZIRA010000099.1:0-9918 GCA_964541615.1 uncultured Paludibacter sp. | reverse complement strand
TCTCCTCAATACTATGCTGTATAACATATATTGTTTCACTTAAACTTTCAAATATTATTGATAATTTTGTAAAGTTTTATAAGTGTATTTATTACACTTAATAATTTTGATCAAATAAATCACTCAAATGCTGGAATCATTAAAAGAAAAAGTATTTCGTGCCAATTTAGAAATCGTGCAACACGGGTTGGTAATTTTTACCTGGGGCAATGTAAGTGCCATCGACAGGGAATCAAACCTGATTGTAATAAAGCCGTCAGGCGTTTCTTATGACGATATGAAAGCTGAACACATGGTCGTGGTTGACCTGGAAGGAAATGTAGTGGAAGGCGACTTGAAGCCATCATCTGACACGGCTACTCACATCGAACTGTACAAAGCTTTCCCAAATATCGGTGGAATCGTGCATACGCACTCTACCTACGCTACCGCTTGGGCACAGGCAGGATGTGATATTCCGAACATTGGAACAACACATGCAGATTATTTCAGTGAATCAATTCCCTGTACGCGTGATATGACTCAGCAAGAGGTGGAAGGCGAGTACGAAAAAGAGACCGGAACAGTCATTATAGAAAAATTCAACGAGATAAATCCCGATTTTGTGCCGGGTGTTATCGTAAAAAACCACGGACCATTTTCATGGGGAAAAGACGCTCACGATGCCGTGCACAATGCCGTGGTGATGGAGCAGGTGGCCAAAATGGCTTTCATTGCTTACAGCGTGAATCCGGATCTGACGATGAATGAGCACCTGATCAAAAAGCATTTCTACCGCAAGCACGGACCGAATGCTTATTACGGGCAGTGAGAAAAAGCCCCTCTAATTCTCCCCGAAGGGGAGATTTTTTTGAAACTTGAATGGAAATGCAGTGAAGCAGTTGTAGTTGGTGAAAAGTGCTGCCTCACTTAACAGCCAATATCAGTTTTAGTAAAAAAAATTAATTATTAACTAACCTTATTTCTCAAAAAAGTAAATAAGGATAAAAAATTTTAAAGAAAATGATCAATTACAAAGATTTTGAAGTATGGTTCGTTACGGGAGCACAGCTTCTGTACGGCGGTGACGCGGTAGTACAGGTTGACGCACACTCTACCGAAATGGTAAAAGGACTGAATGAGTTGGGAAATCTCCCTGTAAATGTTGTTTATAAAGGTACAGCAAATTCTTCCAGCGAAATTTCTCAAATTTTCCGCGAAGCTAACGCTGACACAAAATGCGTGGGTGTAATCACTTGGATGCACACGTTCTCTCCTGCAAAAATGTGGATTCACGGTTTGATGGATTTCAAAAAACCGCTTCTGCACCTTCACACTCAGTACAACGAGAAAATTCCATGGGATTCAATCGATATGGATTTCATGAACTTGAATCAAAGTGCTCACGGCGACCGCGAATTTGGATTTATCACAGCCCGTCTTCGTAAACCTCGCAAAGTAGTGGTGGGATACTGGAAAGACAAAGAAACTCACAAAAAAATCTCTACCTGGATGCGCGTTTCTGTGGCCTGGGCTGATGCTCAGGATATGCGTATTATTCGTTTTGGTGACAATATGAATAATGTAGCCGTTACTGACGGTGACAAAGTTGAAGCTGAAATCCGTCTTGGATACCACGTGGACAATGCTCCGATTGCAAAATTGGTACCTTACGTTAAAGCCGTAAAAGAAGAAGAAATCGATGCATTGGTTGAAGAATATGCAAAAGCTTATGACATTGCTCCGGATGCAGCTAAAGGCGGTGAAAACCACCAGCACGTTCGTGCTGCAGCTGCACAGGAAATCGGTCTTCGCCGTTTCTTGGAAGACAAAGGCGCAAAAGCTTTCACTACCAGCTTTGACGAACTCGAAGGAATGGATCAGTTGATGGGATTTGCTTCTCAGCGCTTGATGCAGGAAGGTTACGGTTTCGGTGCTGAAGGTGACTGGAAAACTGCTGCTTTGGTTCGCTCTATGTGGGTGATGGGGCACGGACTTCCTGGAGGTCAATCTTTCCTTGAAGACTACACACTCAACTTTGACGGTGAAAACAGTTCAATTCTTCAGGCTCACATGTTGGAAATCAATCCCGATATTACCGATCAAAAACCACAACTCCAGGTTCACTTCCTTGGCATTGGTGATGCCGGAACCTGCGCTCGCTTGGTATTTCAGGCTCACGAAGGACAAGGTGTGGCATGTACCATCGTTGATATGGGAAATCGTTTCCGTATGATCGTAAACGTGGTAGATGTGATCAAAACTAAAGATCTTCCAAAACTTCCTGTAGCATGTGCATTGTGGATTCCACAACCAAATTTCGAAGTAGGAGCAGGCGCCTGGATTCAGGCAGGTGGAACTCACCACTCAAGCTTCTCATTTGCTTTGACCAAAGAACACATGGAAGACTTTGCTGAAATTGCTGACATGGAAATGTTGTTGATCGACAACGATACTACTATGCGCAACTTCAAACAAGACCTGCGTAACAACGAAGTTTATTACATGCTCAACAGAGCGTTGAGATAAAGGCCTCCCCAAACCCCTCCTTAAGGAGGGGCTTTTGGATAGCACATACATTCAAAATTATTATTAACTTTAACTATCTCCAAAAATTCCCTCTTCAGGGGGTTAGGGGGCAAATACTTATATGAAATACGTAATAGGTTTAGACTACGGAAGCGATTCGGCCAGAGCAGTCATTGTGAATGCTGAAAATGGTCAGGAATTGGCTTCTTCCGTTAAGTATTATCCACGATGGATGGAAGGCAAATATTGCATTCCTGCTGCGAATCAGTATCGCCAGCACCCGAAAGACTACATCGAAGTTCTTGAATTTACTGTAAAAGATGCATTGTCAAAATGCCCGGCCGGAACAGCTGAAAATGTGGTTGGTATTGCATTTGACACTACCGGAAGCACTCCGGTTTTCACTGATAAAAACGGAACTCCGCTTTCTATGCTGCCGGAATTTGCTGAAAATCCAAACGCCATGTTTGTGCTTTGGAAAGACCACACTGCTATCAAAGAAGCAAATGAAATCAACGATTTGGCGCGCGAATGGGACATAGACTACACTTCCTACGTTGGTGGAATCTACTCATCCGAATGGTTTTGGGCTAAAGCACTTCACGTGTTGCGTGAAGACGAAGCCGTTAGAAATGCTTCCTATTCAATCGTAGAGCACTGCGACTGGATGCCTGCACTGCTTTCAGGCGTGACCAAACCAGAACAAATGTACAGAAGTCGTTGCGCTTCCGGACATAAAGCCATGTGGCTCGAAGAATGGGGCGGACTGCCGTCAGAAGAATTTCTGACTGCTTTGGATCCTGTTTTAGCCGGATTTCGCAGCCGTCTGTTTACTGAAACCTGCACTAGCGATGTGAAAATTGGAAATCTTACACCGGAATGGGCAGAAAGATTGGGATTAACCACCAATGTTGCAGTTGCGGTAGGTGCATTTGATGCACACATGGGTGCTATTGGTGCCGAGATCAAACCCGGAGCGCTCGTTCGAATCATTGGTACATCCACTTGTGACATCATGGTTTCGGATTATGATACAATGGGCGATAAATTAATTCCCGGAATCTGCGGTCAGGTGGATGGTTCAGTAATTCCCGGAATGATTGGGCTTGAAGCCGGACAATCAGCTTTTGGAGATATTTATGCCTGGTTCAAACGCGTGGTGGCCTGGCCTCTTGAAAATATTTTGTCAAAATCTTCTTTGATTGACGAAGAAACCAAACAAAAATTGATTGAAGAAACAATGGATCAAATCATTCCTGCTTTATCGGATGAAGCAGCGAAGATTCCACTTTCAGAATCAACTGTTTTGGCAACTGACTGGATGAATGGTCGCCGTACACCTGATGCTAATCAAATGTTGAAGGGAACAATTACCGGCCTTACTTTGGCAAGTTCTGCACCGCTTATTTTCCGTGCATTGGTTGAAGCAACTGCATATGGCTCAAAAGCCATCGTTGATCGTTTCAAAGAAAACGGTGTTGAAATCAACGAAGTTATCGGAATCGGAGGAATCGCTTTGAAATCACCGTTTGTGATGCAGGTTATGGCTGACGTACTCGGAATGCCTATTAAAATAGCTAAAGCAGACCAGGCTTGTGCATTCGGAACATCGATGTTTGCAGCGGTTGCAGCTGGTGTTTATGAGAAAGTTGAAGATGCCCAGAAAGCAATGGGAATGGGATTCTCTGACGAATATCACCCTGACATGAAAAACCACGAAGCTTACGAAGAACTTTACGAACAGTATGCTTCAATCGGTAAATTTACAGAAGAAAATTTATTCAATAAATAATTTTCAATTAATTAAATTATAAACACATGAAGAACAAAATTTTAGCTTTAGTGGTCGGCGTATTGGTACTGGCAAGCTGCGCAGCTCCTAAAGAAAAAGAAATAACTTTGTCGGGATTGGATAGAGCTAAATTCCAGACAGTTGTGAATGGTGATTCAACCGATTTGTACGTGCTGAAAAATGCTTCCGGTATGGAAGTGGCAATTACCAATTTCGGTGGAAGAATTGTCTCTGTAATGGTTCCTGACAAAACCGGAAAAATGATTGACGTTGTGCTTGGATTTGATTCCATTGCAGACTACATCAATGTTCCGAGTGATTTTGGAGCTACTATCGGACGTTATGCAAACCGTATAAATCAGGGTAAAATCACGATTGACGGAAAAACAATCCAGCTGCCTCAAAATAATTTCGGTCACTGCCTGCACGGCGGTCCGCAAGGATGGCAGTATCAGGTTTTCAAAAACGTGAATCAAATCGATGAAAAAACCATAGAAATGACCCGTTTTTCACCAGACGGTGATATGAATTTCCCTGGAAATGTAGAAGCCAAAGTGACTTTCACATTGACAGACGACAATGCTATCAAAATTGATTTTAACGCCACATCAGATCAGAAAACTGTGATCAATATGTGCAATCACTCTTACTTCAATCTTGCAGGTGATCCTTCACAGCCGATTACCGCCGATGAATTGTATGTGAATGCAGATAATTTCACTCCGGTGGACAGCACATTTATGACTACCGGCGAAATTGTAACCGTTAAGGAAACTCCGATGGATTTCACAACTCCTAAATTAGTAGGAAAAGAGATTGACAACTTCGAAAACATTCAACTGAAGAATGGAAACGGCTACGACCACAACTGGGTGCTCAACACAAATGGCGATGTGAGCCAGCTTGCAGCCAAAGTTGTTTCGCCTGCGTCCGGAGTTACTTTGGAAGTTTACACCAACGAACCCGGAATTCAGGTTTATACCGGAAACTTCCTTGATGGAACCGTGACAGGTAAAAAAGGGATAGTTTACAACCAAAGAACAGGAATTTGCCTGGAAACACAGCATTATCCGGACAGCCCTAACAAACCAGAGTGGCCATCAGTTATTCTTGAACCAGGCAAAGTGTATCAAAGCACTTGCATTTATAAGTTTGGAGTTAACTAGTAATTTTCTTGTGATTATTTAATATTTTTCATAAATGACACCTGAAGCACGCCTTATATCAAATCCTGAATATCAAGAGAATTTTGAAATGGCTGTTTCATAGCTAAAATAATTAAATTATGAATTGGAATTCACATCAGTTTATTTGGCTTGACTGGGTAATTATTGCAGTCGGCATACTCGCAGTTGTTTGGGCTGTGTGGCGTTCTGTCCAAAAAGACAAACGTCTGCAGGCAGGTGCTGACAGCGAAGACTATCTTTTCGGTAAGGGAGAACCCTGGTACATTATTGGCGCAGCTATTTTTGCTGCAAATATCGGATCTGAACACCTTGTAGGACTTGCCGGAACCGGCGCTAAAGCAGGAGTGGGAATGGCACACTGGGAAATGCAGGGATGGATGATTCTTATTTTGGGTTGGTTCTTCGTACCGTTTTATCAACTTATGAATAATAAATTGGGCAAAATAATTACCATGCCCGATTTCTTGAAAAACCGTTACACGCCGGCTACCGGATCCTGGCTTTCTATCATCACATTGGTAGCTTATGTGTTGACCAAAGTGAGTGTAACAGCCTTTACGGGAGGTATCTTCATGCAGAGCCTTCTTGGTCTTCCTTTCTGGTTTGGAGCTATCGGTCTGATTGTTCTGACTGGTATTTTTACCGTATTTGGAGGAATGAAAGGTGTTATGACTTTGTCGGCTATTCAAACTCCGATTCTGATCATCGGATCATTCCTGGTACTATTCTTAGGACTTTCAGCTCTTGGAGGTGGAAGTATTGCTGATGGATGGACTGCCATGATTGAATATTCCAGGACTCTGAACGTGGGAGCAGATGGAGTTGCATATGGTACGAACCACATGTTTCACTTCGAAACAGGTGACCCGCTTTACGATGATTATCCGGGATTTTGGGTATTTATCGGAGCTTCCATTATCGGTCTTTGGTATTGGGCTACTGACCAGCATATCGTTCAGCGTGTACTTGGACAGCAAAAAGGTGAATCCAGCGACGTAGTGATGAAAAGAGCACGCAGAGGTACTATTGCTGCAGGTTATTTGAAATTACTTCCTGTATTCATGTTCTTGATCCCGGGTATGATCGCTGCTGCTTTGGCAGCACGCCCTGATAGCGGTTTTGCATTGGATAATCCGGATACAGCTTTCGGTTCTATGGTTAAGTTTGTATTGCCGGCTGGTGTGAAAGGTATCGTAACTATTGGATTTATCTCAGCGCTCGTAGCTTCATTGGCTGCTTTCTTTAACTCATGTGCCACTTTGTTTACAGAAGATTTCTACAAACCAATGTTCAAAGGAAAAACTGAAGAAACTTACGTACTTGTTGGCCGTATTGCTACTGTAGTTGTGGTTGTTCTCGGAATTGTTTGGATTCCGGTGATGATGAGCCTCGGAAGCCTTTACGACTATCTGCAGGGCATACAGTCTTTGCTGGCACCTGCTATGGTGGCTGTGTTCGTGTTGGGTATCTTTTCAAAACGAATTACTCCGAAAGCTGGTGAAGCCGGTATGATCATTGGTTTTGCAATCGGTATGGTGCGTCTGCTTACAAATATATTTACCAATAGCGGTAAAGATGTAATGTCCGGTTGGTTATGGGAATCAACTACTTGGTTCTGGCACACAAACTGGCTCATATTTGAGATTTGGCTGCTGGTATTTATCATGTTGATGATGGTAGTGATTTCGTTTTTCACTCCGAAACCTACTGCCGAACAAATATCTTTTATTACATTTGACAAAGATTACAAAAAACTTATCCGCGACAGCTGGAATAAATGGGATGTTATTGCATCGTTGGGCGTGGTAATCCTGTGTGCTTTGTTCTATTGGTATTTCTGGTAAAAAAAAAACACTGACTCTCAAAGTAAACTTTGATCAAAATTGGTCAAAGTTTACTTTTTTTACTTGTAAAAATGACATTTGATTCATATTACTATAAGTCGCACAATCTTTTTTTAGTTGCGGTTGACTGTATTATTTTTGGATTTCAAAACAACGAGATTAAGCTTCTTGTGCATCCTCGTGCCATGGAACCCTATCAGGGCGGACTTTCGCTGATGGGAGGTTTTGTGCAGAAAAACGAATCGGTGGCTGATGCTGCTTCAAATATCCTTTCAAATCTTACAGGTTTGGAAAATATTTTTATGGAGCAGGTAAAAGTGTACGGTGAGCTGAACCGTGATCCGGGCGAACGTGTAATTTCGTGTGCATATTATGCTTTGATTGACATAAATGCCTATGATACATCGCTTCTGAAATCGCACAACGCTTTCTGGGTGAATTTAGATAAAGCGTCAAAATTGATTTTTGACCACTCTCAGATGGTGGCTGATGCACTGGATATTTTAAGAAGAAAAGCTGTGCTTGAGCCGATAGGATTCAACCTGCTCCCCGAAAAATTTACATTGACACAGCTTCAGGCATTGTACGAAGCCATTTATGGCACAACAATGGACAAAAGAAATTTTAGAAAAAAAATGCATAGCCTGGATTTCCTGGAAAAACTGGATGAGATAGATAAGTCCGGATCCAAAAAAGGAGCCTATTTTTATAAATTTAAGGATGAAAAGAATCTGCTTTCATCAAGCAAAAAGTATGTGTTTTGAGATTCCACTTCTATAGGCAAAACTACTACATTGGGAAATAAAAAAAACGCTCAAAAACATTGTTTTTGAGCGTTTTTAGATGTTAAGAGCGGAAAACGGTAGTTGAACCCATCTTCCTACTCGTCAATATATCAATACTTTAATTTTTATAAGGGCTTTACTGTAGCAAAATTGTAGCAAAATTTGAGTTGTAATCATCGTTTATAATGAAACCCATTTTTGAAACAAACCCATTCAACTTCCGGTTACAAAAGTACGATATTTTTTGAACCTGACAAATAATATTTTCTATTTTTTTCATTCTACGGTATTTAGAGCCATTTCATCTATTTGTTTTGCTACAATCTTAGTGCAAGGTGCAAGCCTATATATATAGGGCTTGCACCTTGCACTAAAGCCCTAATAAGTGTATTATCCTGATTTCTGTTGACTGTTAGATTTACAATCCCAGCGTAAAGTTGACTCGGTTAGTTGACTTAATTTTCCGTCCATTTATATAAAGCTCTAAATCTACCTTTCAAAAAAACACAAAAACTATCCCTTTCAAATCAAACGGTATTATTAATAATCTGACAACCCATCCATTCAAAACAAGCCTTCATTACCTTTCAAAGTTTATTTCCGTAAAATAAAATTCCGAAAACCAATCATTTTTCCGTGAAATAATTTCTTGCAGGCTGAAATAGTTTCACGAAAATTGTCGTCCCGTTTTGTCATAGCTATATAATTTTGCAACCCAAAGACAATCAATAAATTCATTTAGATAAGAAGATGCTGAGATAAATACTAACCATTTTAACTAAAAAACAGCGTATGAAAATAAGCACAGAAAAAATCAAAATGTTTCGGATTAAAAACGGTGAAAAGCAAAGCAACATATCACAGTATTTAGGAATATCAACCGGACAGTATTCTAAATTAGAAAATAATCCGGAAAATTTCACCGACGAGCAGTTGACAAATTTAGCTGATTATCTACAAACTCAAAAAATCAACTTATACGAATTTGATTTGAATGAAGAATTGCTGATTTTACTTCAAAACAAGAGATATTTCATTTTGATTGGTTTGTTAATCAGTTCTAAAGAGGCGTCTGTTTTCTTTTTGGGAAAAATCAATGACACGATAAGTGAAACAATAGAAAAGTTTTTCAAACCCTTAAACTAACAGCTAACCCCATGAATGTAATTGTAATTGAAAGCGATGCTTTTCAACAGATTATGCAGCGGTTGGAAAATATTGAAAACCACGTGCTGCGTTCCAATGATATTTACAATCAGGTAAACGACGGCGGAATCGAAATGACTTCGCGTGAAGTTATGGAGACTTTACGTATTTCAGAATCTACCCTTTATCGCTGGCGGAAGGACGAATCGCTGCCTTTCCGATACACAGAGACGGGTAATATCCGTTTTGCCTTTGACGACGTTTACAGGGCGGTTTATACGGGAAATGTAACGGTCCGCTCCATCGAAAAACAGGATTTACTTGCTTCCCTAACGCAATTCAAAGACCAATTAATCAAAAAATCTATCGCTGCCAAAATAACCCAAACCCCATGATTGACAAATCCGCCATCCTCGCCTCCACCCAAAACGGGTTGTCCGTTTTCAAACACTACATTCCCTTTGATTTCAAGCTGGGGAAAAACTTCAAAAACCCCTTCTACGACGATAAAAAAGCCTCGTGCAACGTCTATTATGACCGCCACAACCAATGTTTCAAGATAAAAGACTTCGGCAATCCCGATTTTTCGGGCGATTGCTTCGCGTTCGTGGCGCAAATAAGCGGGTTGGATGTGCGACGCGATTTCTTTCAGGTAC
>CAZIRA010000098.1:0-10102 GCA_964541615.1 uncultured Paludibacter sp. | reverse complement strand
CAATGGATGTGGAAAAAATTTTGAGATATAAAACTGTCTGAACTATAATTTTAATATGATTTGAATGATTAACAATGATATATTAAAATACCAAAAACCGCTGAAAATCTTTTGACTTTCAGCGGTTTTAAATTCCCCCTTCAGGGGTTAGTGGGCAATTACATTCTATATGTATCCAGATTCTCCGGATTAAATTGTTTGATAAACGTAGCGTTTTTACGCACTTCCACTTCGGCGTAGTTGAGATACACTTCGGCTGATTTGCGGAAAAGATCGCTGGCATCACGGCTGGCATCCAAAATCAACAGGTAGCACATAATGATATGTCCTGCCATTTCCACCAAACGGCGTGCCTGAAAGTCCAGATAATCCTGATTTTTCAGCTCATCTACACGTGCCACTGCTGTTTCAAGCAATGTAGCCATGCTCAGCAAGCGTTTTCGTAAGTTTTGGAATTCCGGTTTAATCGGCAGTTGTTCGTAGTCACGGATTTTTTTCAGATAAGCGCCGGTAGTCACATAGCGGATAGCCGCTACTACCTGAAGCTGCGTAGTTCCTTCATAAATAGTCAAAATACGCGCATCACGGTAGATGCGTTCGCAAGCGTAATCTTTCATAAATCCGGAACCGCCGTGCACCTGAATGCTGTCGTAAGCATTCTGGTTGGCATATTCGCTGGCAAACATTTTTACAAGCGGCGTAAATGCATCGGCCAATCGGCTGTATTCTTTGTATTCCGCACGTTCTTCGGGGGTAAGTTTACGTTCTTGCTCAATACCTTCATAAGCTTTGTACAAATCAACGTAACGGCAAGTCTCGTAAAGCAATGCACGTGAAGCATCCAGTTTTGCTTTCATCAGCGACAGCATTTCATACACTGCCGGAAATTCGATAATGGCTTTGCCGAACTGCTTGCGGTCGTTGGCGTAATTTACCGCCTCCTGATAAGCAGCTTCTGAAACACCAACCGACTGAGCACCAACGCCCAAACGAGCACCGTTCATCAGTGACATCACGTACTTAATCAATCCCATACGGCGTGAACCAACCAATTTTGCAGGAGTATTTGTAAATACAAGCTCGCAGGTTGGTGAGCCTTTGATACCGAGTTTATTTTCGATTCGACGCACTTTGATGGTGTGGTCAAACTGATTGTCTGCTACGAAATAGGAAAGTCCGCGAGCGTCATTCGTGCCTTCTTCTGAGCGGGCAAGCACCAGTTTAATCTGTGCATCGCCGTTGGTAATAAAGCGTTTTACGCCATTCAGATACCACTTCCCGTCTTTTTCGGTCGCTTTGAGCTGCACAGCCTGTAGGTCAGAACCGGCATCGGGTTCAGTCAGGTCCATCGAGCAGGTTTCACCCATCGTTACGCGTGGAAGAAATTCTGCTTTTACCTCATCGTCGCCAAATTCAGCGATTGTTTCGGCACAGTCCTGCAAGCCCCAGATATTAGCGAAGCCTGCATCGCCGCGGGAAACAATTTCACCGCTCATCACGTATGGCGTCATGGCGAAATTCAGTCCGCCAAATTCACGTGGTAGCGACATGCCGTACACCCCGGCCTGCACAAGCGCTTCGTGGTTTTCCTGCGTACCTTTAGCGTATTTCACACGGCTGCTGATAACCTGCGGACCTTCTTTGTCCACGCTTTCGGCATTAGCCGCAATGGTTTCGCCACTGATTTCGCCAATAATCTCAAGCACTTTATCGTAGTTGTCTATCGCATCTTCAAAATCCTGAGGTGCGTATTCATACTTATCTTTTTCCGAAAAATTTCTTTCACGAAGTGAAACAATTTTCTGCATCAACGGATGCGAAAGCTGAAATTTCAGCGCCGGATTGTTTGTGTAAAAGTTCATGTTTTTTATTGTAGTTGGTAGATGGTAGTTGGTAGATGGTAGTCAAGCATCATTTACAACTCAAATCTGCCTTGTTTTTATTAAAAATTGATAAATTCAAATAAGATTACTGTTTCTTTCAATAGCGTTTGAATATGCAGATAACTGTTTGGATACAGATGTTAACAAGCTGTTATATTTCTCAAAATCACCCAGTGAAATATATCCCAGATCTTTTGATAAAATAAGATAATATCTGCATTCTTCACCAGAGCCTTCGGAAATATTGTAAAATCGTAATTTGTCTTTTATCCCACGTTTCTTGTATCCTTCGGCAATATTTGCCGGAATAGAAATGGCTGCTCTACGAAATTGCGAAGTCAAGCCAAACAGTTCTTCCTTTGGAAATTGATTGGTAAGCTTGTAAACCGTGAGTACGAATTGGTGTGCATTTTTCCACACATCTAAATCTTCAAAATTATTTGTTTTTGTTCTCATAATTCTAAATTTTTTATTTGAAAACGCTTCTCATTCCATCTCCTATCTACCAACTACCATCTCCTTACTTACTATTCTTCTTATAATATTTAATCATTTTCGGCACCACTTCTTCCACGTTGCCGGTGATAACGTAGTCGGCAATGGCGTTGATAGGTGCGTTCGGATCATTGTTGATGGCGATGATCATGGAGCTTTCCTGCATTCCCGCAATGTGCTGGATTTGACCGGAAATTCCGCAAGCGATGTAGAGTTTTGGACGAACGGTTACGCCTGTCTGACCGATTTGACGCTCATGCTCTGCAAAACCTGCATCCACCGCAGCGCGTGAAGCACCTACTTCGCCGCCCAGCGTATCCGCAAGATCGTAAAGAAGTTTGAAATTTTCGGCACTTCCCATTCCGTAGCCGCCTGCCACGATGATGGGAGAGCCTTTGATGTTCAGCTTCGATTTTTCCATGTGGCGTTCAATCACCTCAATCACGAAATCTTCGTCGGAAACGTATTTTGATACGTCCAGTTTTTTCACCGTTCCTTTGTACTTCGGATCACGGATTTCTTTTTTCATCACACCTTCGCGAACGGTTGCCATCTGCGGACGGCAATCCGGATTTACGATAGTTGCCACGATGTTTCCACCGAATGCCGGACGAATTTGATACAGCAGATTTTCGTATTTTTTTCCGGCTTTTTTATCTTCATATGTTCCAATTTCCAGCGAAGTACAGTCTGCAGTAAGTCCGCTATATAAGGCAGACGAAACTCTCGGACCCAAATCACGACCTACCGAAGTAGCGCCCATAAAGGCGATTTGTGGTTTTTCTTCTTTGAAAAGATTGACTAAAACCGATGTATGCGGCAGTGTGGTGTATGGCGACAAACGTTTGTCATCTGCCAAATAAAGCACATCCACACCGTACGGGAATACTTGTTCGCCAATTTTATCCAACTGATAACCAATGGCTACTGCTTCCAGCTTGCATTTCAGCTCATCGGCGAGCGAACGACCTTTGGTAAGCAGTTCCAGACTAACATCACTTACAAAGCCGTCTTCTATTTCAAGATATACTATTAAATTATTCATATTCTTTTTAATTTGCCAGTTTATTAATATGCCAATGTGCCAACATAAATGCTAATTGCTTTATTGCCAAGTAATTCCATTGGCATATTGGCACATTTTTTTATTTGCATATTAGCCAATGGTATGGTTAGCAATTAGTTCTTTCATCATATCTTCGATCTCGGCATCGTCAGCGGTGAGTTTTTTACTTTCTTTGGCAGTAAATACCACGCTTTCAATTCCTTTCACTTTGGTAGGTGAGCCACCCAGACCGAGCCATTGCGGGTCATGTTCGATATCGCTTACGCCCCACTCATTCAAAATCAGATACGAATGAGCATCGTCAATGTAGTCAGTTCCAATAGCCTGACGCTCGGTAGCGGTTTTGGCATATTTGTATTTCATAAGGCGTTTTGCATTGCGCGGACGGCAGGCTGCGGCAGTTCCATTTACGGTTACCACCATCGGCAATGTACCTTTCAATACTTCCACACCACGTTCTACACGGCGTTTTACAGTAATGGATTTTTCTGTTACATCCAGTATTTCTTCGGCGTATGTTATCTGTGGAAAGCCTAATTTTTCAGCCACTTGCGGACCTGTCTGTGCCGTATCGCCATCAATAGCCTGGCGACCGCAGATGATCATATCCACTTTTCCCATCCGGCGGATAGCACACGAAAGTGCGTAAGAAGTGGCCAAACTATCTGATCCGGCAAATTCACGACCGCTCAACAAATACCCTTTGTCGGCACCGCGGTACAGTCCTTCACGAAGGATTTCGGCAGCACGCACCGGTCCCATGGAAAGAAGGCTGACTGTAGTTCCGGGATGTTTATCTTTGATGCGAAGCGCCTGTTCCAATGCGTTGAGATCTTCCGGATTGAAAATGGCTGGAAGCGCGGCACGGTTTACCGTTCCATCTGCTTTCATCGCATCTTTGCCAACGTTATGCGTATCAGGCACTTGTTTGGCAAGAACAACGATATTAAAACTCATATTCTACAATATTATAAATGATTATTTTTTTGCTTCGTAAATTTCTTTTTTTCTGAAAAAATGACTACAAAAATACGGATTTAAATTCGAAAGTAAAATAAAGGTTCTTATTTAAAATTATTATAAATAGTGAAACATATTGAAAAAAGTGTTATAAAAATGAATTTTCCGAGGAATTTAACAAAACGTGAATTCGAAATGTGTATCATATTAATTACTTGACTGAAAACTTTTTATTTTCCTTTAGGAAATTAATATCAACAGAAACATATTGACCATGATCAAAATTCCCCGCATGGGGATACATTCCCTACGGGAAAAATTCAGCAGATTATCTCAGTCTATTGAAATATATGTCCTACGGACAAAAATTATTTCGACCTCACCATTGAATTACTATTCAAAAAAAAGAAGAACAGCAGTTTCCCGCTGTTCTTCCTTAAAACGGATTTGATTTCAGTTTATTTCTTCAAAATTCTGACGCTCTCAATTCCTTTGTCGTGCTTAATTCTAAGAATATATGCTCCGCTTACTAATTCGGAGACATTCAATTCTTTTTCATTAGCGTTGATCATCTGATTCATGATCAGCTTTCCGTTAATGTCATAAATCTCAATTGATATGATATTAACTTTTGAAGATTTGAGGTTCAACAAATCAGTTACCGGATTAGGATATACTGAAATCTCTGCTTTTCCCTTCACATTTTGCAGACCGGTTTTGACAACAACAATCATTTGACTTGTTGGGGCAGGCGTGGTGAATGTATTTTCAGATTTCGGCAGCGCCCAAACTCCCATGCGCTCGGATGAGTTGGAAATCACGTAAACATTTCCAGCTTTGTCAAATGCAAGTCCGGCTGTGTTTGTGCCCAACGCAGGTTTTATAGAGTACTTTTGCACCAAGCTTGGAACGCCTGTTTCTGAGAATGTTACGTCGTAAATTTTCACTTCATCCCTGCTTCCCATCGCTAATCTGGTGCCATCTTCAGTAACTGCCATTCCGCCAGTATACGAATTGCCGATTAGAGTCGGTGTTTTTCCAGAATTGAAATCTACAATTCCGGATGTATTAACGTGTATTAAAGATGGAACTCCCGCTGCGTCTGTATCTCTGTATTGTGAAATCCACCAACCGCCTTTGCCGTCAGGCGCTATGGATGAATTGAAATTCAATTGCAGATTTCCGTTTACACCATCATTATAAACAATCGCTGAAGGAGCTTTATCCCATGGCGTTTCTAAATTACCTATATTATATTGCAGCAAATTTCCGTTATCTATTGCAACTGCATCTACGTATCTTGAATCAAATGTGAATAGTTTTGTTTCAGCGCCCGCGCCTAATACATAGCAATGTGGTATTTGCCCATGAATTGCTACTCCGGTTGATTTGTTTTTCACCAATCCGCTTGTCAATGTAGTGTCTGTACTAAATACCGGCTTGAACGCAGCTGAAGGATTTGCAGGATCCATAATCCATACACCTGGATGAGTTGCACTAAAATCTGTCAGATACACTTTTCCATCAGGCGCCACATTTAATCGCATCGGACTGTTTGCTCCAACCCAACCTGCATCACCTGCATACGAATCAGCACCTTGCCCGGTAACATCTTCCATGGCGGCATTCAAGATATAAATACCATCTTTTGTGGTACGGTTAGTCACTTTTCCACCTACAGTTTCACTTGCGTACACTCTTCCGAAATAGGGACTTTCAAACGAATTATCTACCGCAACTCCCCTTGGAGAATAAAATTGCAACTGAGGCCAGCTGTTATTTGTGTACTTATATGGTCTGTCCACAGCACTTGAATTTACAATTACAGTCCAGGTGAATTCACCCTCCGACAAGTCAGAAATCATAACATCAATTGAATTTTGACCTTTGCTGAGTCCGGTCAGCGGAATAGATTTAACCACACCGTTGGCATCAGAAATATCGATCTGACCGCTGGAAATATTGTCATTCAATGTGAAATGCAATTTGTAGCCGTCTTCTACTTGCTCTGCACGAAGTTCTGACGCAAACACATTTGCATTGGTTGGCGCCTGGGTTTTATAACGCTTAACACCTTGATTTTCAGCTAAAACGATTAGATCCAAATCGTAACCCTTAGCAAATCCTGCTGCAAACATGTAAGGTGCAGGCGTCGTTCCCAAACCACTTCCCGGCAGGAATTCCGACACTTTTTTGGCATTATTCAGTCCATCGGTAATGTCAAATAATACAACTCCAACTGACGAATTATCGGCATTTGAATTTGGCGCAGCCATGTAAACATGCCCGGCATGTCTGAAGTAATTGCTTCCGCCCGCTATCGGCTCAATTTGATATCCTTTCACTTCTGCAAATGCTTTTTTGTCATAAAGTGGGTCTCTGTCAGCTTTTGACCAGTCAAATTTATATTCGGTCGGCAGGATTTTTTCACCATCAATAATTATCTTATCTGAACCATTAGGAGAAAGGGTGAATTTGATTTTTTGCCCCCAATTTCCTTCCGTATAATTTGTTGCATCCAGCATGTATTTATAGCCTAAAGGGACTTGGTCTTCATACAATAGTCCCATAATTCGAACCTGCTTGGAGCTTCCGGTGGTAACTGCCGGCACATACAGGGTGTGTTTCCATCGAGCACCCGAAACGGCAAAAGTCTCACCAACTACTCCATTGGTCCATTGACCTTGGTAAGTAGATGTGTATAATACGCGCGGTGCTGCATCATCATTGTCCCACGTATAGACCTTCATGGATCTTCCTTTTACTTCAGGCAGTGAAATGGTATCTTTGTTGATTGCCAGCAGGTATCCATCGGATGTAAAATTGATGTCGCTCAAAATTTTTACACCTCCCGCTATCCCTGTCAAATCCAATTCCTTAATAGGAGCAAATGTATTTGCATTGACAACATGAATTTTTGGTTCTTCCGTCAGCACATACAATTTATCATTTCTGAAAATTGTTTTTCTGACAGCAGCCCCGTTCAGCCAGCTTAGGTCTGATTCTCCGGTTTGTGCAAAATTGTAATTAGACATCGGTATTACTCCGGAATCCTGTACCGGGTTTGGATAATCCGGGGGAATTTCTTTGTACAATGGGAGATCAGGATTGAAAAGCAAGATTTTCATAGCTGTTTCGGTAGCAGCAGTTACTGTAACCGTTGTGTCTTTTGTCTGATGGCTGGCGGCGGTGTATCTTAATTTGTATGTTCCCGGTGCCAGGTCGTGAAAGGCATAAATTCCGTTATAAAGCGTATCTACTGTATAGCTGTTAAGCGAATCACCGGCTTCATTCATCAGTTTCACTTTTGCACCGTTTAGCGGCAGCCATTGATCATCTGTAGCGGCTTTATAAACAAAATTCGGATGATTTAAGCGCTGATCTTTCCCTTTCACCCAGCCCGAAATAATTCCTGTAGCGGGTAAATCGGCTTGAAAATAATCACAGAAGTATCTATAGAATCTTTCTCCTTCAAGCCTGCGGTAGTCTTCATTCAGCAGGCGGTGTGTTTCGGGTTTATAGTCGTGGAATGAACCTTCAGACAGAAAACCGGGTACAGTGAGCGGGCGCAGCACACCGAGTCCTGATGTATTTCCATAAAATGAAAAATCACCCCGGATATTCGTTGCTGACGCACTATAGGAAGTCCATACAGTGAGTGGATTCGCTATCAGCCGAGACCATCCTGCCTGCGCTTGTCCTTTGCTCAGCACCGCTAAGCTGTCAGTCGGGTCTCCCGAGGTGGGATTATCGTATCCGTGGTAAAGCAACAGGAGGAAGTTTGTTCCTGAATTTACACCTATGGCGTTGCTGTGAATGGATAAGAAAGCATCCACATTATTTGCATTCGCTTCCTCGGCTATCTCCGAGAGGCTTCTGTCATCTTCATCTCTATTTTGAGTTCTGGAAATATACACGGTGGCATTCGCCGCCTGCAGTCTGTCCCTCAAAACCAATCCCTTGCGCAGGTTCGACCAGGATTCCCAAAATCCCAGTGTGTCACCAAGTGCGTAGGGTATTGTCAGCACATTTCTATCGTTGGCTCCATTGTATCCGCCGTGTCCGGGGTTGATATAGATTTTTACTCCTGAAAGATCTTTTGAATAGCTCCATGTGAATACAAAAAGAGCGGCTAATACTATATATAGTTTTTTCATGGCTTCAGGTTATTTAAGTTCAACATTAGCAATGTATATTTCACCTTTATCGGTATTAAAAGCAATTTTGCTTCCATCTTTCGATGCAGAAGGGTACATGGCATTAACGCCTTGCGGAGTTTCCAGCCTTTTCTTTGTTTTTCCATCAGCTGAGACTATGAGTACGGTGGAAGAAATTAGTTTTTCGCCGTCGTCAATGTCGTCCATTCCAACCAGAAAATTATTTCCTGCCCATTTCGGAGCACTAAGTTTTCCCAAAGATTTAACGTTTCTGCCATCAATACCACATACGAAAGTTCCTTTTCCGGCAACTGTGTATGCAATGCGTTTTCCATCCGGGGCGATTGAAGCCCAGAAATAGCTTGCATCTTTCCCGTTAGGAACGATTTCTTTGCGATTGCCGTTGGTGTAGAGCACCATTTTTCTATCTTCAATGGTGATTACACGTTGAGTTGTTTTGGCTTGAGAATGAGCTTTTACCATTTTTCTGCCTTGCACGTACGCAGGCTGAGAATTAACGAAATCTCCGGTAATCGCTTCACGGGTTGGGTTTACGAGCACTCTCTTTTCGCCGGTTTGAAGGCTTTGAGAGATAAGTGAATTGTGACGTCGGTTTTGAACTAGGTTCACTTTTTTATAAAGTACAGAAGTGCCGTCATCACTGATTTGGACGCCGTATCCGGCTCCGGGATCTTCATTCAGAGTTTTGATGCTCTTGTCGGTCAGATTCATAAGCACCAGGCCCTGGTAATTGTCCCTGGTCATCAACAGGAAGTCTGAATTTGGGCTAATGCTTGGATAAAAATAGCCCCCATTCATCGTTTCACTAATTTTTTCTAAAGATAAAACTTTCACTTGCTGAGAAAATCCCAGTTGTGCCAGGCACAGAAAAAAAAGGAGTAGTTTCTTCATGGGTAATTATGCTTTACGGGTTAATAATAAGTCATAGAATTGAGAAAATATTGGAATGCAAAATACTAATTATTAAACTCATTAATACTATTTTTTAAGAAAATTAAGCATAATTAATTTATTTCTTTCGATTCTTTACAAAAACCAATATTTTTCAAAATCTGCTTACTTTTTTCTGTCAATTTCAAATCTCAAAAACATTTTGACAGCCAATTTGTAATTTTTCATAAATAAAACAGCTATTTTAAATCCAAAAAGAACGAATTTCCGTCTAATAAATAAAAGCTCGATGTAACTTTTTCCCATTTCATTCGTCTTAGAATTATTGTTGTCCACTAAAACCTTAATTTCGCCCTTACAGGGCTTAGTAATTTACCAAGAACTTTATTTCTACCAAAATTACGGCACTATGTGCCTTCGCAAAGCCTCGTAGAGGCGAGATTATGGTAGTATAAGTTCCACCCTGAATAGCAAGCCCCGTAGGGGCGAAACCATTTTATCTTATTGATTATTTGCCATTTGTGCATTTTCACTAATTTTATATCGGACAACAATATCTTAGAATATAGAAAGGTTCTAATCTCACCATAGTAGTAATAAGTTTTAACATTTTGTCTTGAAATCCGCTT
>CAZIRA010000097.1:0-10148 GCA_964541615.1 uncultured Paludibacter sp. | reverse complement strand
TCCTGGTGGGACAACTTAAAAAACGACATAAACAGCTGATAAATTAGCATTTATGTCGTTTTTGTTTTTCGTTTAGTCAGAAATTTAGTCAGAATAATTTTATTAAGACTTTTGAATCCTTGTTTTTAGGAGCGAAAGAGTTGATTGTATAGGGATTACCTTGTCAGAACACTACCCGAATTTATCCAAGCAAGTTTCATCCACTTCATCAAAAGTAAGTTCCTCATTGATTCGATTCATTGATTCCTCATATAGAGCATTTATATAATCTCAAATAAATAACTCAAATTATAAACCACACATCATGATGAATAAAAAAGCTATTAAGATTTTCGTGCTGTTCTGTCTTTTGTCAGCTGATTTTGCTTTCGCACAGACGACAATAAAAGAACCCATACCGGAATTTAAGGAAACCAAAGAAGCTCACGAAGCTCGTATGAAATGGTTTCGCGATGCCAAATTTGGCATGTTTATTCATTGGGGACTTTATTCTCAGTTGGCCGGTGAGTGGAATGACAAAACAGTAACCGGTGGTGCGGAATGGATACAGCAATATCTTTCTATTCCCAGTTCGCAATATAGTATGCTGGCAAAAACATTCAGTGCTAAAAAGTTCAATGCTGACGAATGGGTAAAAAGCATTGCCAATGCCGGTGTAAAATACATTTGCATAACCACCAAGCACCACGATGGATTTTGTATGTGGCCTACTAAAATGAACGATAACTGGAACATCACTAAAACGCCTTATAAAAAGGATGTCATAAAAGAATTGTCGGAAGCCTGTAAGCGAAACGGTGTTACTTTCTGCATTTATCACTCCATACTCGACTGGCATCACGAAGAATGGCCCGGACGTCCGACATATAATGATTATGCCAAAAACGTTCCTGACAAAGAAAAATTCAAAAAGTACCTGTATGGTCAACTGAAAGAACTCTTCAGCAATTATGGTAATATTGGCATGATATGGTTGGATGGCAGCTGGGATAGGGAGCACTGGACATCGGATGATGGAAAACAACTCGAAGATTATATCCGCAGTCTGCAACCTACGGTGATTATCAACAACCGTTCGGGTTATTTACCTCCGCAACCGAAACTCGATATCAAAATTGAAAATGAATACAGTTATATTTTTGCCGGTGATTACATTTCACCCGAAGGCGAAGTACCTGCAACCGGTCTGCCGGGTATTGACTGGGAAACTTGCCAGACCATGCAATTGCCTAACAACTGGGGATATAACCGTTTAGTCGGTTTTCGTTCGTTTGTTGACTTACAGCATCAGCTGGTTGATGTGGTAAGCAAAGGAGGTAATATGTTGCTAAATATCGGGCCTACCGGCGAAGGTGCCATTACGCCACAGGCTCTTGGTTGCCTTGAAAAGATTGGCGAATGGATGAAAACAAATTCAGCATCTATACATGGTACAACTGCCAATCCTTTTGAAACACTTTCATTCGATGGTCGCTGCACTCAAAAACCTGGGAAATTGTATTTACATATTTTTGCCTGGCCAAAAGACAGTAAAATCCGTGTTGCAGTAAGCAATAAGATTAATCGGGCATATATGCTTTCGGACAAGACAAAGCAGGCATTAAATGTTATCTCTGATGACAAAGGTTGCGTGATTACATTACCATCAACCTGCCCTGATCCTGTTGACGCAGTGCTGGTTGTTGAACTGGAAGGTACTCCGGTTGTAATCAGTTAATTCCGGTAAATTGAAATATAAAATTATGATGTTACGATCTGTATTCTGCATCCACTTGCTGCCGGATGGATTAATATTCTGCTGCCGCAAGTGTACTTTGGTAAGAATAATTTAATGACTACGTTTTATTGGTAATAAATCCGTGAATAAAGGATTTTCTGAATAAATGATGGTATTCTCGTGTTGTTCTGCGGAATCTTCCGATAGCTATCAGCATTTGCAAATAACCGCAGTGACATTTTTTTACATCATATCCAAAATAACAATGAGAATAAAAGAGGCTGTCTCAAAATTAATAAAGAGGCAGCCTCTTTCTACCAATCTAAAAAATTAATCAACTATTTCACTCTCAGTGCATCCACTTTTTCTTTTGGAAGTTTGCGGGTGCAGAAGAACCAGTCGTAGCAGGTCTGATCAGCGTCGGTGCTTTCCATACGTTCTTTGGCCACTCCGCATGAGCCGGCAGTAGGTACAATCACATCGTCGCCCGGACGCCAGTCGGCAGGAAGTGCTACACTGTATGCATCGGCAGTTTGCAAACCAATGATTATACGTTTCAGCTCGTCGAAGTTGCGACCGAGTGAAAGCGGATAGTAAACGATGGTGCGGATAATTCCTTTCGGATCGATGAAGAATACGGCACGAACTGCTTTCGTGGTGCTTTCGCCCGGCTGAAGCATGCCGTAGGTTTTGGCCACATTCATCGTAATGTCTTCAATCAACGGGAATGTAACTTCCACATTTTTCATCCCTTTGTACTCAATTTTTTCCTTGATGGTGCGCAGCCAGGCTATGTGGCTGTAAAGTCCGTCAACAGATAGACCAACCAGCTGTGTATTCAACGCCTCAAATTCATCCTGCATGGATGCGAAAGTCATAAATTCAGACGTACAAACCGGAGTAAAGTCAGCCGGGTGGCTGAAAAGGATTACCCATTTCCCTGTGTAATCTTGTGGAAAATTAATGTCACCTTGCGTTGTAACTGCCTTAAATGCAGGAGCTTTGTCGCCTATACGAGGCATTGTGTAAACTTGTTCTTGTGTTTCCATAATTTTTTATTTTATAATGTTATTAAATTTTCTGTTACAAAAATAGTGATAGTAATACAATATGACAAACTTATTTTTCTATAAAGATATTCATAAAATTTATAACGAAAGTGATTTCAATAAATTATATTTACTATTGTAGAGCAAAATAATTTTCTGTCGTTTTTTACTACTCCACAAGATTTCATTAAATAAAAACAGTTAGAATAAAATTTTGTAACTTTGCACTTAATAGTAAACATGTTTATAGGCAAACTAAGTAATTCGTGTATTATTTTCCGGGTTCCAGATTTCCTGAAACATACTAAAAAACACAAACTTTATGAAGAAACTTATTTTATTCCTTATGGTTCCAATCCTTTTCGCTTGCACAGGCAACACACAGAGCAAGAGCGTAACTCCTTCTGTGGAAGAGTTTGAATACAAAGTAGATACATTTGCCGATGTCAAAATTCTTCGGTATCGGGTAGCTGGTTTTGAAAATCTGACTTTGAAACAAAAAGAGATGATTTACTACCTTTCGCAGGCAGCCATCGAAGGTCGTGATATTCTTTGGGATCAAAACAACAAGTACAATCTGGCCATCCGCCGTACACTGGAAGCGGTTTACGAAAATACTCCCGATAAAACATCGGATGATTTCAAAAAACTGGAAACATACCTGAAACGGATTTGGATGGCTAACGGTATTCATCATCATTATTCGGAAGATAAAATGATGCCCGGATTTACGGCTGATTATTTTGCAGTTGCTGTTAAAAATATTGATCAGAAACTTCTTCCATTAAAAGAAGGCGAAACAGTTGACCAATTAATCGCTACGCTATCACCCATTCTTTTTGACCCGAATGTGATGCCTAAAAAGACCAACCAGGCTGCAGGTGTGGATTTAATTACCACCTCTGCCAATAATTACTACGAAGGCGTTACACAACAGGAAGTAGAGGATTTTTATGCGAAAATGAAAAATCCGAACGACAGCACGCCGATTTCTTACGGACTGAACAGTAAACTGACCAAAGAAAATGGTCAGGTGGTTGAGAAAGTTTACAAAGTGGGCGGAATGTATGGCGATGCCATTTCACGCATTGTTGGCTGGCTTGAAAAAGCTGCCAATGTAGCTGAAAATGATAACCAGAAGGATATTATCAATTCGCTGATAAGCTTTTACCAATCAGGTGATTTAAGAACATTCGATGAATTTAACATCAAATGGGTGCAGGACCTGACCTCTCAGATTGACTTTGTAAACGGATTTACAGAAACTTACGGCGATCCGCTTGGCATGAAAGCAAGCTGGGAATCGTTGATAAACTTCAAAGATTTGGAAGCCACCAAACGAACCGAAATTATCAGTAAAAACGCGCAATGGTTTGAAGACAACTCACCGATTGACAACCAATTCAAAAAAGAAGAAGTGAGGGGCGTTTCGGCCAAAGTAATTACGGCTGCTATGCTTGGCGGCGACTGCTACCCATCCACTCCGATTGGTATCAATCTGCCGAATGCCAACTGGATTCGCGCTCATTACGGTTCCAAATCTGTTACCATTCAGAATATCACCGAAGCATATGACCAATCCTCAATGGGAAGTGGTTTTAACGAAGAATTTATGTGGTCTGACGAAGAGCGTGAGCGTGCAAAAAAATACGGTTCGCTCACCAGCAATATCCACGTAGATATGCACGAATGCCTGGGTCACGGCTCCGGAAAATTACTTCCCGGCACCGATCCTGATGCCCTGAAAGCGTATGGTTCGCCGATTGAGGAAACCCGTGCCGATCTTTTCGGACTATACTATTTAGGCGATCCGAAAATGGTTGAATACGGACTTTTACCGGATGCAGAAGCATATAAAGCGCAGTACTATCAGTACCTGATGAACGGATTCATGACCCAACTCACACGCATTCAGCCGGGTAAAAACATAGAGCAGGCACATATGCGCAATCGTCAGTTGATTGCTTCCTGGGTTTTCGAAAAAGGTAAAGCTGAAAATGTAGTGGAATTGAAAGAAAAGGATGGCAAGAAATTTATCGTAATCAATGATTATGCAAAACTACGCGGACTTTTCGGGCAGCTTTTGGCTGAAATTCAGCGCATTAAATCTACCGGCGACTTTGCTGCCGGTCGTGACCTGGTAGAAAAATACGCCGTAAAAGTAAATCAGGATATTCACAAAGAAGTATTGGAGCGCTACGCTAAACTGAAAATAGCCCCTTACAGTGGTTTTGTAAATCCGGTTTACACGCTGCTTACAGATAAAAAAGGCAATGTGAAAGATGTACAAATTTCATACGAAGAAGGTTACATCCGGCAGCATCTCCGTTATTCAAGAGATTATTCAGTGTTACCAACTTATAATTAGGGATAGGACATTTTCTCCATAAATTTAAAAATATGAAACAAAAATTATTTTTACTGCTCACCCTTGTTGCAATAACCTTTTCGGCTTGTAAAAAAGCTGACTCGAAAGAAGAACAACCAGGAAGTGATTCCATTGAAGTGACTTCTGAAGCTCCGGATGGACATACATCCCAAATTGCTATTGACTGGGAAGGGGAATACAAAGGTACACTGCCATGTGCCGATTGTGATGGAATGGAGATTTCGCTGATTTTAAATTTTGACTCCACCTTCCTCCAAACTACCAATTATATAGGTAAAGGAGGTCCGTACGAAGAAAAAGGTCCGTTCAACTGGGATGAAACAGGCGGTATCGTGATCCTGAAATTCGAAGATGGAAGCGAAGCCAAATATCGTGTAGGAGAGGGTACGCTCGCATTACTGGATGAGTACGGATATCCGATTGAGGGCGAAGAATATGTATTGAGGAAGTAGGCTGATTTTAGAGCTTTGAGCTTCCTGAAGTAAACTGCTTCTACTAAAATTCAGTACTGCTGTAAAGCATTCCCAGGAAATCATCTACGCGCAGATGGGGGAGAATTTCGTTGTCGGTGTCAAATGTCCAGTCAGCAAGCTCAATTTTTTCAGATTCATCCATCTGGTTTCTGATACGGGCAAGAACAATTTCTTCTTTTACACAGTCCCGTGCCATAACGCGTTTGATGCGAATTTCCTGAGGAGCCGTCACAACAACAATTTTATCGACTAACCGGTCGAATTTTCCTTCAAACAAAATGGCGCATTCCATGAAAAGAAATTTTCGGGATGCGTTTTTTTGTACCCAGGCATTAAAATCTTCCACCACTGCCGGGTGTACTATTCCGTTGAGAATGCGGAGTTTTTCGGCATCTGAAAAAACAATTTTCGCTAATTTGGGTCGGTCAAGACCAAATTGATTATAGATATCATCGCCAAATTCAGCTTTAATATTATTCATCAGCTTTTCATCCGTGTTCTGAAGTATTCGGGCTTCCATGTCGGTATCATAAACCAGTTCACCCCGGCGCATCAGAAAGCGGGAGAACATGGATTTACCTCCTCCAATTCCTCCGGTGATGCCAATAATTAAGGGTTTTTTCATACCTCACATTTGAATAATTAAGGATATAACGCTTTATTTAATTAAAATGTTGTTTAGTTGTTTGAATGTTGATTCACAGGTTGCTGGGCTTGTCGAAGTATGAATTGTTTTATTGATGTCTATTTACTCAAAACTTTCCTTTTTGCCATTAAAATCCCAAGCTGAATCCCAGTGTAAAAGTTGTATTTTTTCCCTGCAGATAAGCAGGTGTAAAATAATCGAGTGATTCCTGAGCAGTCATCCTTTTTTCTCCCGGAATAGCTTCCTGAACGGCATCATGACCTTGGATGTTGCTGTTTTCCACATTGAAAACAATATATCCATTGCTGAAAATTTCGTAAACAGCTTTCATTCCCAGCGTCTGATTTGACCAGATTACATCACCCAATGAGGGCTGGCTTATGATTTGGGTGATACTTCCTCCTGCACCCCGCCGGTTGTAATTGTACTCATTGCCGTGTTTAGCCTGGAGGTAGAAAAGATTCATGTCCAATCCTCTGATGGGCTTGTAGCCAATAGAAGCGTATAATTCCTGCGAATTGTCGCCCAGATAATGACCGAGATTGTAACTGTTGGAAGCGTATGTCAGCGGTTCGATGGAGTGTTTATAGTTGATGATGTTTGTGCGTGTAAACTCGATTCCGGCGTTCAAATTTGGAATTGGAAAATTAGTCACTTTCCCTCCAACTTTAAGTGAATAAGGATTGCTTTCAGTATTTGAGGATTTGAAACGGCTGAATTTAATTTCATCAAAAAAGAGCGAAGTATAAAGATGCAAATGGTTGATATTCCGGGAGGAAACATTAAGAAAAAGCTGTGAATTTTGATTTTCAGTAGCAATTCCCTTGGTCAATGTGTGGTCGATGGATTTATAGAAAGCAATAGGAAGCAGATAACCGGGCTGTACGTTATCTTCAGCATAAATGATTGAATTTCCGAACGAAATATTCAGCTTCGGAACAGGAATAAACGTGAACATATTGGCCGCAATGAATTTATTGTGATTGCGATACCATCTTTTTACGTCGTTTTCAACGTAAAAGCGGGCACTATCTACAACGTTTGAAACCAGCCAGCCGTGAATGTAATTCATCTCAAACCATTTAGCCGGACGGAGGTTGAGCGTAATCATTGGAAATGAGGGCACACGGCCGGAAATGATATTGGCGCCGTTGTAATTGTCTCCCCATGTGATATTGTCCTTCACCAAACCCACAGAACCCCAGTTCCATCCGAGCTTTATTCCGCCCCGGGAATCGCTGAAATCACTGGGTTCTTTGTATTGATATCCGGGCAGGTTGTTCAGGTAACTGGGTTCGATAAGTCTGGGATTGACGCCTTTGGAAGATAAATGCGAAACGTCGCGAAGGCTTCCATAAATGCTGACATGCTTTCCGATCATCCCCTGAAAATCAGCTCCAAACCACCTTCGGGCAATCTGTCCGTTGCCATTAATGTACAGGTGCATCCCGAAAACCGGCTGAATACGGGCACGGAATTCATTGTCGGCGTAATTAAAAACGGGCGGGATCAGGTCTAGCCTGGTTTTCTCACGTTCCAGCAGCGGAAAGTCGTATTCGGGCAGTCTGTTTTGCTCCAACGCATACTCTTCCAGAAAAAAGGCAAGTTCCTGAAGCTGGCGCTTGTTCAGCAATTCTGCCTGATCTTTCGCTTCCAGTAATTTTTCGCAGATATAGGCGCGGGAATAGGGTTTCACTACCGAATTTATTTCAATGAAACCATCATTGGCCAACTCATCCACAAAATCGTAAATGCGGGTGTATAAAATATGTTGTGGAATATCCTGCGCAAATGCAAGATTCACAAGTAGAAAGGTTGTGAATAAAATGAATACTTTCTTCATAATCCGTGTTAAAAACTATAGGTTTGGAAATCAATATTTAATTCAAAAAAGTTACACATTTTGTCCCTTTCACCCATGAAAATCTACGAACTTCTCGCCTTGTGGAACAGAATATTTTTCAAAATTAAGAAAAAATACTTTGTATCTGTTCTGAAAGTGCCGATATTTTCACATTCTGTCAGATATTTCATCTCCGAAGCCTGAATTTCTTCCAGTGTTTTTGGCATATCTGCATAGAATGGAGGCAACAGCCCGGGTTTGTGTTTGATCCTCTTTTTCCGGAGTTCTTCCGAGTAAAGATTGAAGTACTGCTTACTCAGCGGTCTGACTCCCACCAGTTTCATGTCTCTTTTCAGCAGGTTGTAAAACATCGGGAATTCGTCAATCCAGAACTTCCGCATGATTTTCCCAATCGTCGTAACGCGTGTATCATTTTTGAATTTACCGCCTTCGGCCAGATTCCCTTTTTTGAAAACATAATCCTGCAGAAATTCGGCATACGGATGCATCGTCCTGAATTTATAAACCGTGAAAAGCTTGTTGTCTTTGCCCACGCGCTTCAGTTTGATAAGAATACCGTAGTTTCGCTGTCCTTCAATGATAGCGTTCCTTTCCCGGCGTGCAATGATGTAATTCATATTGCCGATTTTCGCTTCTTTCTCAATGACAAAACCGCAATATGTGAGTCTGCCGAGCACCTCTGTTTTAGACAGGATCCGTTTCTTTCCTTCTGTCAGATCATAGTACAGGCGTCTGGTCAGAAAGAATTTTGGTGCAATACGGTGTATTAGAAAATGAAGTATGTAGACTATGTATGCCTTAACTTTTGAATAGCGGGTAAGGATTTGGTGCTTCATCGTGCTCTGCGACTTGTACCGGCAGACAATTATTCCGTTGTCAGGAAGTTTTTCGTTGGCAATGGCGAGCATGGTGTTGATTCCGCGAATCTCGTTAAGCCTTTTCAGCTGCATGATTGTGTCAAATTCGTACACATTCATTTTAGTGAATTCTGACACTTTCAGGTCCGTTAGAATCAGCGTTCCGGTATAATTCCAAAGCGTGTTCTTACTGATAAAATCAAATCCTTTTTCACCCACATTTTCCAGAATTCTTTCTCTTCTTTCATTGATTGCATCATTACTCAATAGGTCAGAAGGCTGTTTGACGGCACCTTCACGCTTTTCATGATGCAGTTCGGGAATTTCGTACTGAGTGGCATATCTGTAAGCAAAATAGCCGAACAAAATCAGATATTCCACTGCAAAAACACTCATAAGCACAGTCATCAATACATTTTCCGAATAGGGGCTTTGAGGCTGAATAAGGATAAAAGCACCCAGCATTGCAAAAACAATGATTGACACATAAAAAAGGGCGTAAATCTGCTTGAAAAATGAGCGGGACCGGAGTTTTCTGTAGCGCTGAAAAGTATAGGAAAGAGAAATCCAGATAGACAAATACACCAAAAAGGGAACTGCGTATTTCCTGAAAGGATCTGAAGCTGTAAGCGGGAGAAATAAAAATACAAAGCTGATACTCGCTGATATTACAAAAACATCAAGAGCAATCAACCAGATTTTTGGTTTGTAAAATATTGTTGGCATCAGTTTATCAGTATTGCCTGTTTTGTTTTATTCTAATATATCTTCCGGTTTAAACGGAGCGTAAGGCCCGTCTTTCACTTCGAAAACCGTGGTGCCGCTTTCCAGCGGTTCTACTGTGTGCCACTGTCCGATAGGCACGTGCAGACCGAATCGGCCTTCGAGCGGATCAAGAATGACTGTTTCAAGCAGTTCTTTCTTTTCGTTATAATACGCTACTTTCAGGCGTCCTCTCACCAGAATGTACGTTTCAGCTGTATTCATGTGTCGGTGAATTGGCAACACAGTTCCGGGCTCCAACACGTTGAAAAGCCTTTGCGCTTTTGCATCCAGGTTTTCGTGGAGGTTGTAGTTCATACGCAGCCGAGGACTCTCCTTCGCTTGTTCTGTGATGAAATCCAGTAGTTGGGTGTCGAGAAGTAAATTCATA
>CAZIRA010000096.1:0-10281 GCA_964541615.1 uncultured Paludibacter sp. | reverse complement strand
CTTTTTTTGCCAAAGATACTCTGAATTTAATATATCTTTGTCGAGTACTAAGTACATTTATAGAAGGGAATGGAATTTATGTTTTTAGAATCACATAAATAACGTTCCCTTCTTCTTTTTAGTATTTAAATGTGTTTAAATGTTAATATAGCTATAAGTCAAGATGACTTCGTTAAATGCAATGCATTTTTTTATTAAAAAAGGGAATAAAATAAAAAATTACTACTTTTGTTGTCAGGTACATATAAAAGCCAATTAAAGTATTTATAAAAGACAAATTCGTTTATAAAAAGAAAACAATAAGATGCTCAATCTGAATGACATTTTTCAGTATAAGACATATCAAAACAAAACCTAATTTCTACCGGATCATTTTTTTTCTGTTAATACTTCTGTACGCTTCTTTGCCTACAAGTGCTCAGGAAGGGTATGAAGTGAAAAAAATAAGATTTGATGGAAATAAAACGTTTAAGAAGGATGAATTGTTGTCAAACATGGCCATGTATGAAATTTCTTTTATCCAAAGAATCCTGCGCCGGAAAGAACCTTATTTTTACAGTAGTGAATTTGCCGACAACGATTTGGAGCGTTTGATTAGATTCTACCAGAGTGAAGGTTTCATTTATATACAGGCAAATGTGGATACAATCAACACGGACAGGGAGAAACGAACCGTTGACGTGCTTTTTAATATCCGCGAGGGCGATCCTATTTTAGTAGATAGTATCGCTTTTGAATTTCAAAATGCTGTGGGAATTACCAATCCGGATTCGCTGTCCCGCAGAATAACCCGCCGCCTTACCCGCCGGGCTGCTTTGGCTAAGAACAAACGTTTCACGGACATGGCATTGAGTGAAGACATCATACGAATCAACAAAACCTTTGAAAACAGAGGGTTCGCTTACTCTGAAACTTCTTATGAACTGGATGTGGATACTGCTGAAAAAAAGACCGATGTCTATCTTCATACCAATCCCGGTCCGCGGGCTACCTTTGGACAAACTACTATCTCAGGGAATGAACATACCCGTGAAAAATTTATCCGGCATCAGTTGACTTATGCAGCGGGACAGAGATACGATGCTTCTAAACTGGATCTGGTGCGACGAAATCTTTACGACCTTCAACTGTACCGGATTATATCGGTAGTTCCCCGATTGGATTATGAGGATAAGGAGACACCTATTCCGGTAGATATTATGCTGGAGGAAATACCGCGCATATCTTCTGAGTTCGGAGTCGGATACGGGACGGAAGATAAATTCCGGGCTTTTGTGGATTTAACCTATCGCGGCGTTTTTCATGATGCTACACGACTAAATCTTTATCTGAAGCATTCTGCATTGGAACCTTACCACATCAGTTTGAAATTAATCCAACCTCAGTTTTTAGACAAGAAAATGTCTATTATGCTCAACCCTTATTTCAGAAGACAAGTGGAACCGGGATTTGATACGCAGACACTTGGATTAAATGTTCCTCTCAATCGAAAATTTAGCGACCAATTCAACATGGCGTTAATTTATTATTACGAAAAGGTGTCGCAGCAAGTAGAGAGCGGGGATTATGAAGTTCCTAATCCGGAAAATAAGAAATTTCTTTACGATAAATCAGGATTGCAATATGCGGTAACCTATTCCACGGCATTGCCGCGCTTTTCACCTGCTTCCGGATTTTCATCTACGCTGGGATTTAAGTACAACGGGTATATTTTTCCCGGAGATTTTAACTATACGCGTCTTTGGGTTGACTTAAGAAAATATCAAAAACTAGGAAACTTTACGCTTGCTTTGCGGGGGATGATGGGTGGAATTCATACGCCGGATTCTTCCGGATTTATACCGGTGGAGGACCGTTTTTATTCCGGAGGGAATACTTCCATTCGTGGATGGGGACGCTCACAGTTAGGCCCGAAGCGTGAATCAGGGAGTCCGCTGGGAGGAAAAAGCATTGTAGAGATGAGTGCAGAATTGCGGCATCAGCTCTTTTGGCAATTGGATGGTGCGGTATTTGTAGATGCCGGGAATGTCTGGGAAGAATCCTACCGATATAAGTTCAATGATTTGGCTTATTCCGCGGGAGTAGGGCTGAGGTATAATACCCCAATTGGACCGGTAAGGTTTGATGTGAGCATCCCGTTGTGGAATGAAAAGAAAAGTTTGCAGTTCTTCCTAAGTGTCGGACAGGCGTTTTAACGATAGAAGTTAGAAATTAGAAAAAAAATAGAAGTTGGAAGACTGATGCCGGAGGTATTTTTTTATAGTCCTGTACCTAATCAGCAAAACAGTCTGTGTTCTGTCAGCGGTCTAAAAATCTAAAATTTATCAATGAAGGCAGTAAAAACAATAGTAAAAATTCTCGGATGGGTAGTCGTATCTGTTCTGGCTATTGTATTGCTTTTTGCCTTGGTTATTCAAACCCGACCGGTGAAAAACAAAATCACAGAAGTGGTTCAGACGGAGGTGAATAAAATACTGAAAGCACAACTCCATGTGGAAAGCATTGACGGGAATTTTTTTACCGGATTAGGACTGAACAGTGTTTTGCTGGAATATGAAAACGATACGATTGGTTACATTCCAGACTTAAAACTGAAATACCGTCTTCTCCCTTTGTTAAAAGGCAGCATCCTAGTTAATTCTGTAGAAATCAATGACCCGATTTTCTTTTTGACCCAATACCCGGATTCCACATGGAATTTTAGTAATATTATCCAACCGTTGGAAAATCCGGACACCGTTTCTCAACCTTTTACAATGAAGTTGAATGTTGAGCAAATAGAAATAAATAACGGCAGCATAAGAGTTAATGCATTGGATACCCTCATCCCCCGTAATGTCAACGATTTTTTTACTGATTTGTCATTCAAATATGCTCAGGCGGAACAGGAAGTTGATTTGAGAGAGCTGCGTTTCAATACCTTTAATCCAGACTTATCGTTAAAAAACCTAAGATTTCATTTGAAAAGGGACAGCGCTTTTATAGAATTAGAAAATTTTCTGCTTCATACTTCGCGAAATCACATGACTGCTGACGCGAAAGTAGATCCGAAAAGGCTGGAGAATTCCTACGTGAAACTTGAAACAGCGCCTATTCAGGCTGATGAATTCCAGTTTCTTATTCCTTCGCTAAAAATTCCGGCTCATCCGGAAATCAAATTGACCTCGACTATAAATGAGCGTCAGTCTACATTAAATCTGAACATCAAAGAAAAAAATAAAAACCAAGCAGTTGATGTGCAGATTCTGGTAGAAAATTTAGTGGATTATCTGAATAAAAAAACGGATGATCCTTTGAAATATAAGCTGACGGGTAATTTTGAAAATCTGAATCTACGTGATTGGATAGATAATCCTGCGATGGATTACAAGCTGACCGGCACGCTGGCGGCAGATGGCAGCGGCATTGACCCGAAAAAAATGCAGGGAAGGATAAAAGGTGATTTTAAGAATATGATCATTCAGCAGCGGCAAGTGAGTAAACTTACTTTTGATCTGGATTACTTTGCCGGGGATGTGAAAGGACTTGTAAATGGAAGCGGTAATTTCGGAAGTGTTCAACTGACTCCCACCATCCGGAATCTGTTTGGCGAAAATCCTTCTTACACTGCATTTATCAATACCAACAAGCTGGACTTATCTAAAATTCTTTTGAACGATGAAATGGCCAGCAATTTGACAATGAACGGAAATGTAAAAGGGCAAGGATTTAATCCCGGAACCATGAACGCTACGTTCAACGGTAATTTTTCGAATGCGCGGATGTATGATTTTTCGGTGGACAAGTTGGGGGTAGCTCTGAATTACCGACGTGGGGATGTCAATGGGACGGTGATTGGAAGCGGAGATTTTGGAAAAATAAGCATTAAGCCGAACGTACGCAGGCTGTTAAGCAACAACCCGAGTTACCTAGCCAATGTAACTACTGAAAATCTGAACCTTGCGCGGTTGCTTTCTAATGACAGTCTGCCGAGTAATCTAAACCTCACATTCGATGTGGTAGGCCGCGGCTTTGATCCGAAAACCATGAACGCTCAGGTGAAACTTGAGGCTCTCACCTCATCTTTCAGAGGTGTAAATATCGAGCAACTCCTGACCGACATCAATTACGGCAATAACAATATCGATGTTAATTCGCTGCTGTTGAATACGGAAAGCATCACTCTGTCAGCTGAAGGAAATTACAGTCTGGTTGCTAATTCGGAGCTGAATCTGAATCTGGATATTGCGAATGCATCGGAACTCTCCAAAATTTTAAATGTAGATAGCCTGGAAGCAAAAGGGAGCTTGCAAGCCCGTGTTTTTGGAAGGATGGATAGTTTGCAGGCTATAGTGGATTTCCGGCTGGATAGTACCCGATTCCAAAGTTATACTGCCTCTACACTCTCCGGAAAAATAGACGGTTTACTTACTCCAAACGATACGTTGATTAATGCCGGCATTTTTGCCGGAAACGTATTCGCAGCCGGATTTGCCTTAGATACGGTGAAACTGCAGGCTGTGTCCGATATACGTTCTACTGATTTGACGCTGGAGGCAGATGGAGAAGAAGTGAAAGCTAACCTATCAGGAAATGTCAATCTGGGTGAAGAATTGCTTGTTCGTTTGGATGATTTGATGCTGGACTACAAAGGTTCCGATTGGGAATTGATAGAACCTCCGGCTACTGTGAGGATAGGAAAAAACGAATATGAAATTGGAGACTTGAAACTCGTTTCGGGTGCCGAAGGCGCTTCGGACTCCATACAGATTATTCATGCCGACGGATTGATAAGCAGGACCGGAGAACAAGACTTGGACCTAAAACTGTTTAATATCAATATCCCGTCTGTTTTTAGCCTTTTCAATATGGAACAGGATATAAAAGGGGTGTTGGATATGAATATGTATTTGAGGGGTACGGCAGAAGAACCCGTTCTTGAAGGCGGCTTCAATGTGGATAATGCAGAATTCAACGGGTATAAAATTACAGAAATGGGCGGAACCATCAACTATGCTGATAACAAGTTGGAAATGGATGCCGGAGTGGTACCTCAGGACAGTGGATTGCTTGAACTGACCGGATACATCCCTTTCAGTATGCGTTTGGATAGTATGACGGTAGTCCCTCCTACAGGAACCGATTCTGTCAATTTGAAGGTTGTGGCGGATAAACTGCCGCTGAAAATTATAAGTGCATTTTTCCCAATGGATAAGGCAGAAGGGTATGTACAAAGCGATATTGTGGTCAATGGAACTATCAATAATCCTAATCCGGTGGGAGAGTTGCATATTGTGGACGGAAAAGTAAATATAAAGAAATACGGTATAGACTACCGAAGCGTGTTGGCAACCCTTCATTTCGAAAAAGAAACGGTAACCGTGGATACAATTTTCATCGAGAGCCAGGACGGAACCATGTTTGCTGAAGGTACTATCGGTTTCAATTCGCAGTTTTATAAAGGAGATATTGAAAGTTCGGAAATTCAGCTGAAATTCGAAAATTTCCACCCGTTTAATCATAGGTATTACAACATGGAACTCACCGGAGATATGGCGCTGCACGGTAAAAAGGACAGTGTGTATTTTGACGGAGACGTGAATATCCTAGAATCATTGATTTACCTTCCTGCAGTGATGAATCTTATCGGTTCCGGTGAACCCCCTGAAATTCCTGTTCCGGCTCTAATCAGCGAAATGGAACGTATGAATGTAATTCCTGATTCTGTGATCTTCCGGTTCAGGTCGGATGCCGCAGAGGAAAAGGAAGTGAAATTCAATTATTTCCAAAATATACAGGGCAAGGTGAAAGTTTTCATTCCGAGAAACTCCTGGATAAAAAATGAGCAAATGCGGTTTGAAATTGCCGGAGATATGGAGATGATCAAACACCGTGACTATATGGAATTATTCGGCACCGTAGATGTTATCAGAGGACAATATGAAATATTCGGGAAAATATTTGTGGTAGATGACGGAACCATCACTTTCCAGGGAGGAAAAGAATTTAATCCGCGGTTAAATCTTGTAGCCAATTACAACGTAAGAAACCAGGATAGGTCCGACAACGAACTGACGCTGAATGTTACAGGAGACCTGAAAGAGCCGAAGATTAACTTTATGATGGCAGGTGAAACATTAAACGAAGGAGATGCGCTCTCTTATATTCTTTTTGGAACGAATATGGATGCGCTAGTATCAGGACAGGAAGCTGCAATAGCTACCAGTGCCGGTTCTATTGCTACCGGTGCCGCAGCATCAGTTCTTTCGTCGGAGTTGACCAAGCTGTTGGGTAAAACTTTCAATGTAGATTACATAGAAATGCGTGCAGGCAGTTCTTTTGAAAATGCTACATTCGTAGTAGGTAAATACCTTACCAACAAGTTGTTCATGAGTTATGAGAGACGCTTTGGAGATTTCAAGGATGAAAAAATAGCCGAATACGAAGTAAAACTTGAGTACGAGTTATTCCGTTTCTTATTCTTGCAGCTTGCCGGTTCTCCGATAAACAACGGGATGGATTTAATTTTCAAGATAGACTCCAAAACAAATTTCAAAAAGTAGTTCTTCTTATAATTTGAAAAGTGAATTCGGCGGTATCTTATCGCCATTTTTTTTATTGAAGAGGAATGATATCCTGAAAAAAGTTATTAACTTGCACTTTCATTCAAAATATTTTCGGCTATGAAACAAATTATTACATTTATTTCTGTCTTTTTTATTAGTACCTCGTCTTTAGTTGCCCAATCCTGGCTCCGTGTTAATCAAATCGGTTATTTAGAAGATGATGTGAAAGTGGCCGTTTGGGTAAGTAAAACCACAGAGGAAATTGCCAAATTTGATATTATTGATCAAACTTCCGGCACGGTGATTTACTCCGGCAATAAAGTAAGACAAACCGGCAAACAGCCTGCTTTTCAGACATCTGCACGACTGGATTTTTCTGATTTTAAACTTCCCGGAACATACATCATTAAGGTGAACAATATAGCGTCGGTTCCTTTCAAAATTGGCAATGATATTTATGCCGGAGCCGGTGAAATTCCATTGAAATACATGCGCCAGCAACGTTGCGGATACAATCCGTTTCTAAAAGACAGTTGCCATACGCACGATGGAATTACGGTGGGTGACCCGGAAGGAAAACGCGATGGACTTTATTTTAACACAGTCGGTGGCTGGCACGATGCATCGGATTATCTGCAATACGTAACCACTTCTGCCAATGCGGTTTATCAAATGCTATTTGCTTACACGCAATACCCGAATTCTTTCGGAGACAAGTACGATGCCAAAGGAAACGAAGGCGCCAATGGCATTCCGGATATTCTGGATGAGGCCAAATGGGGCCTGGACTGGCTCGTAAAGATGAACCCGGACAAGGATACGTATTTTAATCAATTGGCTGACGATCGCGACCACATAGGTATGACCATTCCATCGGAACAAAAAGTAGATTATGGCTGGGGAGCAGGTAGTTACCGCCCGGTTTATTTTTGCAGTCCGAAACCGCAGGGACTTCGTGAGAATAAAAACCGAAGCACCGGTCTGGCTTCTACTTTGGGAAAATATGCTTCTTCCTTTGCACTGGGTTCCAAAGTTTTGGAAAAATATTATCCTGAATTTTCAAAAATTATTGAGCAAAAAGCCAAAGATGCTTACCAAAAAGGAATGGAAAATCCGGGCGTTTGCCAGACAGCTTGTTGTGTATCGCCCTATTTTTACGAAGAAGATAACTGGGCGGATGATATGACATTGGCGGGAGCCGAAATATATTCCCTTACGAAATCCCGCGACAACCTTGATCAGGCAGTGAATTACGGCCGTTTAGAACCCGTTACGCCGTGGATGGGTGCAGACTCTGCGAGGCATTATCAATGGTATCCTTTTGTGAATCTGGGGCAATATCATTTGGCTAAGCAAAGCGCAAATTCCCGTGTTAGCAAGGAATTTATCCGCAATATGCGTAGCGGTTTGCAACGGGTGAAAGACCGTGCCGAGGGCGATGCGTTTATGAATGGCGTACCGTTTATCTGGTGCTCGAATAACCTCACGGTGGGATTGATAACGCAGTGCCGTCTCTATCATGAACTGACCGGCGACACTGGTTTTCTGGAAATGGAAACCGCTATGCGCGACTGGCTTTTCGGTGTCAATCCGTGGGGAACGGGCATGATTGTGGATTATCCGGCGCACGGAGACACCCCGAGCGACCCGCATTCGGCTTTTACAAAATTGCGAAATTACCCCATCACAGGCGGAATTGTGGACGGACCGATTTATGCGCCGATTTTCAGGTCGCTGCGGGGCGTGCATCTGGCAAACGAGGATATGTATGCAGATTTCCAGTCGGATTACGTGGTGTATCACGATGATTTTGCCGATTATTCCACCAACGAACCCACAATGGATGGCACGGCTTCGTTGACTTACTACCTGGGTTATCTAAGCAGTAAAGCCGATCCGAAGAAATATGTGCAAGGTGGTATTGAGCGTGGAAATCCGAAGGAAAAGAAAATTGCGCTGGTATTTACCGGGCATGAATTTGCCGATGGAGCCAACGTTATTTCTAAAAGTTTGAAAAAAAACGGTGCGAAAGGAAGCTTTTTTCTGACCGGTGATTTTTACCTGAAATACCCGAAAATTTCCGTGAAACTCCAAAAAGAAGGACACTACATGGCACCCCATTCCGATAAACATTTGCTCTATAATGATTGGAGTGAGCGGTCTAAAACATTGGTTACAAAAGAAATTTTTGAAAAGGATCTGTACGATAACTATCGGGCGATGAGTAAAATCGGTTTGAAAATCGATGAACCTCGCTATTTTATTCCACCTTATGAGTGGTACAACCTACAAATCAGTGACTGGGCGAAAGAAATGGATGTGCAAGTGGTGAATTTCACTCCCGGAACAGGTTCCAATGCAGATTATACTACACCGGATATGAGAAATTACCGTTCTTCCGAGACGATATATAATAATATCCTGCAATATGAAACAGCCAATACGCTGAATGGATTTCTGCTTTTAATCCACATTGGCACGCATCCTGCCCGAAAGGATAAACTCTACAATCGGTTGGATGATTTAATTAAAGAGCTGAAAGCCAGAGGATATGAATTTGTAAGAGTGGATAAGTTGATGGAATAATTAAGCCTCCCCTTGTGGGGGAGGTTTAGTGGGGGCTAATACCTAAACTTCACCACCACTACTTCACTCTGGCTTCCAATCCGGTATTGCGGTCCCCAGATTCCCAAGCCGGAAGAGATGTAATAATGTGTATTGCCTTTTTGGAGGTAGCCGTAGCCTTGCTCAAAAATCATATTTACCACCAGATTAATCGGGAAAAACTGACCTTTGTGCGTATGTCCTGAAAATTGAAAATCAATGTCGTTTTGTTCGGCTTCGGATAAATTGTAGGGCTGATGGTCAAGTAAAATACGTGGTTTCGAAGGATCGGTACTGTTGAGTATTTGGCTGATGCTCAGTCTTTTTGAGTTGATATGGTCTTCTCGTCCAACGAGATAAAACTCATCGTTAATCAGAATGGTACTGTCTTGAATAAGCGTTATGTTTGATTGCTCGAAAAAGTCAGTAACTGCTTTTCCACCTTCGCCGAAATGTTCGTGATTCCCTTCCACCGCAAAGACGCCGAACGGAGCTCGTAATTGTCGAAGTTCTTCGTCCATTTTCTGCGCTATAACCGGTTTCAGCGAGCGGTCAATCAAATCTCCACCAATTAACACCATGTCCGGATGCTGAGAATTCACTAAATCCACATACTTTTTCAAACGCTTCTTGTCAATAGAAGTCCCGAGATGAATATCGCTCAAAGCCACAATTTTCACTTCTTTGTTTTGCGTCGGCCTGGATGATTGGATGTCGATATTTACCACTTTGGGATTGTTAAACCTGACATTTCCGATTATCATCACGCCGATGATTGCCCCGAAAATAAAAATTCCCGACCACGTTCTGAATTTTGCCTCATCTGGAATAAAATGCAAAAAATGATTGAGCAGACGGACAATATCAATCATCAGGAATGAAAAAAACAGGTAAATGGATAGAATTAAAAAGCTGTAACCAATAAAACTGATGGTTTTGCCGAGTATTGGCGACAAAAATTCATTCAGAAAAAATCCGGCAAAAAACGACAAAAACGAAATTGTCATCAACGCGAGATATACCCAACGTACAGCCGGAACGGATAAAAAAGCCTGATTACCACGGATAAACGTATAAGCCACCAGTGCCAACCAAAGCAAAAGCATAACTATAAAAAACAGATATTTCATTT
>CAZIRA010000095.1:0-10340 GCA_964541615.1 uncultured Paludibacter sp. | reverse complement strand
CTTATTATATTACGTCACGGAAAAGCCGAACTATATGCTATTGGTTTGGAGGATTATGACCGTGCACTTACATCAAGAGGTGTGAGAAATGCTTCTGAAATGGGAAAATACATTCTTAAAAAGGAGGGAACCCCTGATTTCGTACTGTCCTCATCGGCTAACAGAGCCTACCAAACAGCTGTGTTGGCTTCTCAAGGATTGAATTTTCCTGTAAAGGAAATAACTGCAGATGAAACACTCTATTTAGTTTCTGAATATCGTCTGGTCAAAGCTCTTTCAGAACTACCTGCAACTGTCAATTATTGCCTCCTTGTTGGGCATAATCCCGGTCTTACAGATATGGTAAACTATTTTGGCGTCAGGTTGGATAATCTCCCAACAGCATCGGCGGTTTGCTTTACTTTTCAAGCAGATAACTGGGAGAATATATCATCCTATAAAGCTGAATTTCAATGGATAAAGCTGGCTAGAGAATTGTAAGTCATAAAATTTTTCCTTTCAAATCAATTTTATTTAATCTTTTTCAAACCTCAGCTAATTATCATTTATTTTTATTTTACGAAACAAAATAAACCTTTTTTCCTAAAAAAGTCGTATATTTGCACGCAATATTTTTCATAGGTACTAACTTTCCTAAAACACTCATTCTATGTCATTTATTGCAGATAAAATCCAATTTGAAGGCTTCACTTTTGACGATGTACTCCTAATTCCGGCTTATTCGGAAGTATTGCCCCGCAACGTTGACCTCACTACCCGCCTTACCAAAAACATTGAATTGAAAGTTCCGGTTGTTTCGGCAGCGATGGACACAGTGACCGAATCCAAAATGGCTATTGCTATTGCTCGCGAAGGCGGAATCGGCGTTATTCATAAAAATATGACCATTGCCGAACAGGCAAAACAAGTCAGCGTAGTAAAACGTGCAGAAAACGGCATGATTTCCAATCCCGTGACCATCCACAAAGGAGCTACAGTGGGCAACGCGTTAGCATTGATGGCTGAATACAAAATCGGTGGAATTCCTGTAGTTGATAAAGAAGGATTTTTGGTAGGAATTGTAACCAATCGCGACCTCCGTTTCCAGCGCGATATGAATAAAATCATTGACGAAGTCATGACCAAAGAAAATCTGGTAACCACTTCTCGTTCTACAAATCTTGAAGAAGCTGCTGAAATCCTCCAACAGCACAAAATCGAAAAACTTCCTGTGGTTGATGAGAGCAACAAACTAATCGGCCTTCTTACTTACAAAGACATTACCAAAGCCAAAGATAAACCAATGGCTTGCAAAGACTCAAGCGGCCGCCTGCGCGTGGCTGCTGCTGTGGGAATTACGGCAGATACATTTGATAGAATTGAAGCGCTCGTGGAAGCCGGAGTGGACGCCATTGTGATTGATACTGCACACGGACATTCGAAAGGTGTACTTGATGTGCTTCGCAATGTGAAAAAACGCTTTACAGAAATTGACGTAATTGTTGGAAATATCGCCACTGCCGAAGCTGCACTTGCTCTTGCCGAAGCTGGCGCTGATGCAGTGAAAGTAGGAATTGGACCGGGTTCAATCTGTACTACCCGCGTAATTGCAGGTGTGGGAGTTCCACAGCTTACCGCCATTTACGAAGTAGCTTCTGCGTTGAAAGACAAAGGAGTTCCTGTGATTGCCGACGGTGGAATCAGGTATTCTGGTGATATCGTTAAGGCACTTGCAGCCGGAGCCGATACCATCATGGCTGGTTCGTTGCTTGCCGGTGTAGAGGAAAGTCCGGGTGAAACAATTATTTATGCTGGTCGTAAATTCAAATCGTATCGTGGAATGGGATCTTTAGAAGCCATGGAGAAAGGTTCGAAAGACCGTTATTTCCAGGATATGGAAGATGATATCAAAAAGTTGGTTCCGGAAGGAATCTCAGCCCGCGTCCCATTCAAAGGCTCCTTATATGAAGTTGTGTATCAGATGATAGGCGGTCTTCGTGCCGGAATGGGTTACTGTGGAGCACATGACATTTCTGAACTGCACAATGCAAAATTCACAAGAATCACCAATGCAGGAGTTGTGGAAAATCACCCGCACGATGTGACAATAACCAGTGAAGCGCCAAATTACAGCCGTGGAGATAACTAGTTTTGTTCTCGTGGAATACTAAGAAATCTAAATCTTTGCTTAATGGGCAATTTTTTAACTTGATTTTCGTTTTAGATAGCGAAATCATATTAATTAACATTTTATAAAAATCATGAAAAAGGTTTTTGCATCTATTTTGACCATTTTTGTTGCTGTAACAATCGTTTCTGCACAGCAATCTGATCCAACATTGATGACGATCAACGGAAAAAACATTCCGCTTTCGGAGTTTGAATACATTTATAACAAAAATAACTCGAACAATGTAGTAGATAAAAAGTCGCTTGATGAATACGTCGATCTGTTTGTGAATTTCAAATTAAAAGTAGAAGAAGCTTTGGCGCAAGGATTGGATACTACCCGTGCATTCAAATCAGAATTTGAAATGTACCGCAATCAGCTTGCAGAGCAGTATATGAGTGATGAAAGCGAGTCAGAAAGCCTTGTGAAGGAAGCTTATGACCGGAAAAAGGAAGAGGTAGAAGTAAGGCATATTTTGGTAAGGATTCCCGAAACCGGAACGACAGCTGATACACTAAGTGCCTACAATAAAATCATGAAATACTATCAGCGTGTTCAGAAAGAGGATTTTGAAAAAATAGCCCGTGAAGTATCTGAAGATCCGAGCGTAGCCCAAAATGGAGGTTACGTGGGATGGATTTCCGCTATGCGTACACCGTATTCTTTCGAAGAAACCGCATACAATACGCCTGTAGGTAAGGTTTCTAAGCCTGTTCGTACGTTTATTGGATACCATTTGATTCAGGTGATGAACAAGCGTCAATCACCAGGAGAGGTGAAAGTTGCTCATATACTTCTGATGAATGACCGCCAGGATCCTTCAAAAAATGCAGATGTAACTCGTCGTGCCGATTCCATTTACAATCGGATTCTTGCCGGAGATGATTTTGGGGAATTAGCTTTGAAACTTTCTCAGGATCCGGGTTCTGCATCTCAAAAAGGAGAATTACCTTGGTTTGGCAGCGGTCAAATGATCCCTGAATTTGAATATGCGTCTTTTGCTTTGAAAAATAATGGTGACGTTTCTAAACCGGTTATGTCGCAATTTGGATGGCACATTATCAAGTTGATTGATAAAAAACCGATGGCTCATTTTGACGAATTGAAAACCAGTCTGGCAAATGAAATAAAACAAAACGAACGAAATCAGAAAGTCAATCAGGCATTTACAGATAAACTGAAAAAACAGTATAATTTCCAGGTGAACAGCAGTGCACTTTCTGATTTTTACCGCATTGCAGACAAGCACGTTGTAGGTGATTCACTTTTTAATGTAGAAATCAGAAAGCTAAACGGACCACTTGCTGCTTTTGAAAATAATGTGATATCTCAATCAGATTTGGGAAATTTGATGACCAGTTCGCAAGGATTCAGAGGAATTAAAAGCGATTTTGTTACTGATAATTTTAACCGGTTGGCGAGTGAAAAACTTCGTGCTTACGAACTGAGCCAATTGGGTAAAAAATATCCGGATTATCGTAACCTGATGCAGGAATACCACGATGGAATTCTGCTTTTCGAAGTGATGAATAATCAGGTGTGGGACAAAGCAACACGTGATACAGAGGGACTTACCAGGTATTTTAATGACAATAAAGCCTACTATGCTTGGGAGAAACCACGATACAAAGGTCGTGTGATTTATGCAAAGGATAAAGAAACACTGAAAGCTGCCAAAAACATAGTGAAACATGCCGAAAGAGATTCTGTGGATAAATACCTGAATCAGCGTTTGAATGATTCTATTCAATATGTGAAAATTGAAAAAGGTCTTTGGACCGAAGGCGAAAATAAGGTGGTTGATGCTAAAATATTCAAAAAAGCCAAATACACGCCTGGTCCGGAATATCCATTTTACTTTTTATCAGGAAAAAAACTTGTTAGTTTACCGGAAGATTACACCGACGTTCGCGGAGCTGTAACAGCTGATTATCAGGATTACCTGGAAAAAAACTGGATAAGTTATTTGAGAGAGAAATATCCGGTAATTATTGACGAAAAAGTACTGAAAACGGTTAAGAAAAACTAATTTTTTAACGAATGCCAAAATAAATTTTCTACCTTTGAAAGCTTATTTTGGCATTTTTGTGTACACCAGTGAAATGCCTAATTGTAAGGCATTTACTTTTTCCGGAGATAGAAAATTTTCAATGAAAAAATACATTTTTATCCTATTTGTCGTACTTTTCTCATCCTGCAAAGAGAAACCCATGGAAACTGCGGTGAACTACCCTGTGCTGGAAGTGGCTGGAAAATTTCTCTACAAAGACGAAATCGATAAAATTATTCCTCCAAACTCATCTGTTATCGACAGTGCAGATGTGGTGGACAGATACATCCGGAAATGGGTTACAGAGGTACTTATGTACGATAATGCCCGACGTAACATCAGCAACCTGGACGAAATCAATAAACTGGTGGAGGAATATAGGAAATCGCTGATAATACACGAGTATGAGCAGGCGCTTGTCAGCCAGCGAGTCAATGAAAAGATTTCTGAAAAAGAGCTGCTCGCATTTTACGAAAAATACAAATCTCAGATGATTCTGGAGGATAACCTGATAAAAGGTATGTTGCTGATTTTACCTAAGGATGCTCCGCAATTAAACGAAGTTTACTCCTGGGTGCGTTCTGCTAACAATGCCTCACTTGAAAAAATCGAGAAATACAGCTTGAAGAATGCCATCAGTTTTGATTATTTCGATGCGTGGACTCCGTTTGCAGAGATTATCCGAAAAACTCCGTTTGTAGTGGAAAATTCGAAGGATTTTGTAACCGGTACACGCTTTGCAGAAGTATCTGATAGTACTAAGCAGTACTTTCTACGAATTTCTGAAGCCATTCCGATTGGCGGATATGAGCCGTATGAATTAGCAAAAGAAAGAATTTCAAACACTATTTTAAATAAAAAGAAAACAGATTTCATCGTTGAATTTGAGAAAAGCATTTACAAAGACGCTCTGAATCAAGGTGAAATTAATTTTTTCAAGAAAAAATAGTTGTTGACCAATGATGGATGTCAGAGGCAGACTAATTTGTTTATAAAAGTTTAAAAAAAGTCTAAAAAAATTTATATGCGTAAAGTATTTCTAATTCTCTCAGCCGTTTTGTTTACACTTAACGGTTTTTCTCAAAATAAAAAAAATGTCATTGATGAAGTGATTTGGATTGTGGGTGACGAAGCTATTTTGAAATCAGATGTGGAAGCCATCATTCAAGATGCCGCTATGCGTAGGATCCCGCTTGAAGGCGATCCTTACTGCCTTTTTCCGGAGCAGATTGCAGTTGAGAAGTTATTTCTCCACCAGGCAGCCATCGATAGTATCGAGGTAAACGAGAGTGCTGTCATTGAAATGGCCGACAGAGACATTAATGCATATGTGGCAAATGTGGGTTCGGTGGCAAAAGCCGAAGAATATCTCCACAAACCCATTGCACAGCTGAAAGAAGAGATGCGTGAACGCTACCGCAATCAGAGCATGGTGCAGCAAATGCAGCAGGAATTGGTGAAAAACATTGAAGCTACGCCGGCAGAAGTGCGTCGTCATTATGGAAATATCTCTGCCGACAGCCTTCCAACCATACCGGCTCAGGTCGAATTACAGATGCTTTCGCTGAAACCACCCATTCCACTGACGGAAATAAACCGAGTAAAAGAACAACTCCGTGGATTTACCGAGCGTGCAAATAAAACTCCCGGTGATTTCAGCTTACTGGCTCGTCTTTATTCTGACGATAAGGGAAGTGCCGTTCAAGGTGGTGAACTTGGTTTTGCAGGCAGGGGAGTGTACGATCCTGATTTTGCTGCAGTGGCATTCAACATGCAGGATCCGAATAAAATCTCAAGAATCGTAGAAACCCAATTTGGATTTCACATCATTCAATTTATCGAACGCCGCGGTGACCGTGTAAATGTGCGCCACATTTTGATGCGTCCAAAAGCATCTGCCGAAGACAAAGAAAAAGGAATCAGTACACTGGATTCGATTGCTGATCAGATTCGTACTGAAAAAATTAGCTTTGAACAGGCTGTGATGCGTTTTTCACAAGATAAAAACACACGTATGAACGCCGGTTTGATGATGCGATCTGACCCATATACAAGAAGTATCACCTCTAAATTTGAGTATCAGGATTTGCCTGCAGAAATTGCTAAAGTAGCTTACGATATGAACGTTGGAGAAGTTTCAAAAGCATTCACCATGATTGATCAGGCTACTGGAAATGAAGTTATTACAATTATCAAAATAAAATCAAAAACTCCGTCTCACAAAGCCAATGTGAAGGATGATTATCAGATTCTGAAATCGATGCTGGAAGAACAGAAAAAAGCTGAATTTTTGAAAGAATGGATTGCTAAAAAACAAAAGCAAACCTACGTAAGTATCGATCCTGCATATAGAAATTGCGAATTTGAACATCCGGGCTGGGTTAAGGAGTAGTTTTTTTAATTTTTAATTTATAGGTTGTACTAGATAGTTTTCCTAAACTTTTTTTAAACATGTATCTTTCAACTTAAACCTTCATTTATCAATTTAATTGACACTTTCAATCTCACATATCCGTATTTTCAAGGTAATGATAATTGCAGTCATTGCCTTGATTGGTATCTCCGGACTTCAAGCTCAATCCAACAGAAAACCCCGCCAGCTCAGGGAAGAAATTTTGCGTGAGCAAAAAAAACAAAACCCGAAAGAAGAACCGGCAAAAAAAACAACCAGCCGACAATCAAAGCAGCCTCCGAAAGTGGGCACTACCATACTGACACCTGTAAGACCTGTAGCCGGAAGGGGAGTTACTTTAATTTATCTTCAACACAGTGATGTCCTTTTGTTTGACAAATCCATGAATCCAAATCTTCAGATTCTGGTTGGAAATGTTCGTTTCAAACACGACGATGCAATTTTGCATTGCGACAGTGCCCATTTTGACGATTTAGCCAACTCATTTGATGCATACGGTAGAGTGCGGATTGTGCAGGGAGATACACTGACTGTATATGGTGATTTCCTGAATTATGACGGAAACTCTAAAATGGCAAGACTTTGGGGCGATAATGTGCGGATGGTGAACAGAAATACTGTACTGAATACCGACATTCTTTATTATGACCGTGCTATAAATCTGGCTTACTACAACACCGGTGGTGTAATCAACGATGGCAACAACACACTCACATCCATGTGGGGACAGTACTCTCCGGCAACAAAAGTGGCACTTTTCAAAGATCAGGTGAAGATGACGAATCCTGATTCTAAAATGACAACTGATACATTAAAATACAATACAAGTAACTCGGTGGCAGATATCGTGGGAAATTCATTGATAGTTTACAAGGAAGACACTGATATTTACAGCCAGCGCGGTTGGTACGATACAAAAAATGACCGTATGATGCTCTTAGACAGATCACTGGTGGAGCAAAACGATGGTAAAACCATGATTGGCGACACGATTTTTTATGATCAGAAAAAGAAATACGGCGAAGCATTTTCCAATGTGGAACTAAACGATCCCAAACAAAAAACAACGCTTTACGGAAATTACGTTTCATACGATGAAGTGAAAAGTTTGGGACTTGCATCGGACTCAGCTCTTTTTGTGGATTGGTCCGGCAGAGATTCACTTTTTTTGAGTGCCGATACACTCTACACGATGAAAGATTCGATTGAAACCGACACAATTTCTTACAATAAATTGCAGGCATATAAAAATGTCCGTTTCTACCGTTCTGATGCTCAGGGGATGTGTGATTCGCTGTTATACAATTCACGCGATTCAATCATTCACCTTCACGGCCTTCCGGTGATGTGGTCTGACAATAACCAGATGATGGGTGAAAAGATGACAGCATATACCAAAAATCAAAAAATCGATCACGTGAAAATTGAGCAGTCGGCTGTAGCCATACAAAAGGACAGTTTGAACTACTATAATCAGCTGTCCGGCAAGGAGATGATAGCCTATTTGGACAGCGGACAACTTACGAAAGTATATGTCAACGGCAATGCGGAGACGATTTATTTCCCCAAAGACGAAAAAACGAGAGATTATATCGGCGTCAATAAGACGCTGAGCAGTTACGTGACTATGTATTTCAAGGAGAAAAAGATTGACCGGATAGTGCTCACCACTGCATCGAGTGGTGCAATGTATCCGCTGAAAGACATGGAAGAAAACGACCTTTACCTTCGGAATTTTTATTGGTATGAAAAAGAACGTCCGCTGAAAGTAGATGATCTTTTTGCAAAATACGAACGCACAGAACCTCCAAAAAGGCAGGAAAGTACTAAAAAACCTAACTTCCCTGGCGAAGGTGGCTCCTCATCTGCTTCTCAATCTTCAAGAAGCGGAGCTTCATCATCATCATCAACAGCAACATCTCCCGGAAACAGCTTTGGACCAAGACAAAACAACAATTCTCAGAACCAAAACAGAGGAAATCGTGGTATGGCACCGTTGCGTTCTCAGTAATATTTTGACTTAATTATGGAAATTATTGGTTGGATCGGATTTGCTCAGGGATTATTTGCAGCTCTTTTGATGTTTGCAAAAAAGGAGCAAGAACTTTCTGACCGAATTTTATCCGGCTGGCTGGTGCTTTTTGCTCTCGAATTTCTTACCTGCGCACTGGACCATCGAATATTCGGATATTCACTGTTTTCCAGCTCTTTTCTACTTTTCAATCCCGCATTGTTTATCTATACCCGATCGTTGATTGAGAAAAAATTTAAGCTGAAATGGGTGATGCTTCTCCATTTACTGCCGTTTATTGTTTTCGAAATTCTTGCCTATATTACTAAAACTCAGTTTACTTTTAAAAATTTCTTCCAGGTAGATTCTGGATTTGGATTTAGATTATTGATGGCTATTTCTACCATCGTTTCACTTGTCGTTTATTTCTCTTCCATAGTGGTTAATTTGTATCGTTACAGGATGAATCTTCTGAATGAAAAGTCGAATATCGATAAGGAGCAAAACTTAAACTGGCTCATGTTTGTAACTTTATTCTACATAAGTTACAGTCTGCTGGCAGGAATTCAAGGATTTATTTTTGTGTTTTTAGGTGTGGGTGCCGATGCCCTTTCGTACTACAATTACTCGATTTTATTGTTACTGATTTACATCATCAGCTTTTACGGATTGTATCAAAAGCAGATTGAGATCAAGACAGAACCGGGTGAACCTCAAGAGACGATTGCCTATAAGAATTCAATACTTACCGCAGAAACCAAGCAAACAATCAAAGAAAAAATACTTCAATATTTTGAAAAAGAGCAGGCATATCTGAATCCGAATTTGAATATGGATCTTCTTTCAGAAGAAATTAATTTTCCAAAATACCAGATTACCGAAGTGCTGAATATTGAGATTGGGAAGAATTTTTTCCAATTTGTAAATTCGTATCGCATCGAGGCAGTGAAAAAAATGCTTCTTGAACCCAAACTCAAATATTCCATCGAAGCAATCGGCTATGAGTGCGGTTTCAACAGCAAATCCTCCTTCTACACTGTTTTCAAAAAGATTACAGGGAAAACGCCTGCAGCGTTCAGAGAGTCGGTGCTAGGCACCTCAGCCATGTAGTCCTTCAAAGTTTCAATTTTTAAAAGTCGGACTCTTCTGACCAGTCTATATTTTAAAGTATAGATTAGTTTTTATAAATTGTAGGTTATATTTGCATCATGTTTGAAGTTTATGCCTATAACCACATTAATCAACCCTTATAATGAGAACTTTTTTCTTAATTATCGCTCTTTTTGCTTTGAGTTTTAAGTTTTCAATGGCTGTATCACAAACACTTAATATTGAGATCAATAACATCAAATCGTCGCAACGAGGAGTTATCCGGATTGCATTTTTCGTTAATGAAATTGGATACAAAACCGAAGATGCATCCTTTGAAATCCGATGTGATAAGAGCCAGATAAAGGATAGAAAGTTGAATGTTGAAGTGCCCGTGAAGTGCGGGATATGGGGGATTGCGGTAATTGACGATGAGAACAACAGTGGAAAGATGGAGTATAATCTGCTGGGAATTCCCAAAGAAGGTTTCGGATTTTCTAATTTCAGTTTGAAAAAAATGAGGAAACCTCGTTTCAGCGATTTTTCTTTTGCAATAGGTGAGAAAGAAGTAAAAAATATTGAAGTAAAAATGAAGTACTTATAATAATAGGTTATCCCTTTCTTTCTT
>CAZIRA010000094.1:0-10396 GCA_964541615.1 uncultured Paludibacter sp. | reverse complement strand
TAGTCATATGAATATATTTCTAGTTACAATTTATCTTTTTACATGAACGCTAACAATAAATATCTAACATTTCACAATGAAAAAAGTTAATCGTTGATTTCTGAAAAAAAGAAATTATTCATCCAAATATTACCACATATAAAAAAAATCTATATTCTATTTGTAAAATTTCCTTCTAATGCGCTGAACTAATAACTGCAAAACACGTTTTAGTGTAAAATCATTCAAATAGAAAAAAATTATGACAAAATTATTTTGCAACCCAAATGACCCGCGTTGCGCAAATGTAAGAGATTGGGGATTGTTATTACTAAGACTTACGGTAGGTGTATTTATGTTGACATTTCACGGTTTACCTAAGCTTCAAAACTTTGCTGAATTAAGCCAGAATTTTCCACCCATGTTAGGAATGAGTTCACAAATGGGACTTGTACTTATCATTTTCGCGGAATTCTTTATGTCCATCGCGTTAATTTTAGGCCTTTTCACACGTTTGGCCACTATTCCTCTGATCATCGGACTCGGTGTAGCTTCGTTTGTAGCACATGCCGGCGACCCCATTGCTGCACGTGAAATGTCGTTGCTTTATTTCCTGATTTACGTTGTAATTCTATTAACAGGTCCCGGAAAAATCTCCCTTGACACGTTAATTTATAACAAATTCTGCCCGCACGGAAGCAATAAAAAATAACATTTCTACATAAGTAGTTAAAACACTAAAAAAGGAAAGGATACAAATTCGAATTGTATCCTTTTTTTGTAAAAATCAGCTTGCGTAATCCACAAAAAAGTAGTAATTTAGTGCGATTTTTCGGATGAAAAACTGCTAAAGAAAACATTTTTTTTATCACTAACACAAAACACTACAAATCAACGATATATGTGGATGAGGTGTTCAAATTAACTACTGATGATTGATAACGAAGACAAAATTATTAAAGTGAACATTGATGACGAAATGAAGTCATCGTACATCGACTATTCGATGTCGGTTATTGTATCGCGCGCACTGCCAGATGTAAGAGACGGAATGAAACCAGTGCACAGACGGGTACTTTACGGCATGAATGAACTTGGAAATAATTCCGATAAACCATTTAAGAAATCAGCCAGAATAGTGGGCGAGGTTATGGGTAAGTACCACCCGCACGGCGACTCTTCCATATACGGAACCGTAGTGCGTATGGCACAGCATTGGGCAATGCGCTACATGCTGGTAGAAGGCCAGGGAAACTTCGGCTCAGTGGACGGTGACGGCGCAGCGGCTATGCGTTACACAGAGGTTCGGCTTCATAAAATTGCTGAAGAGATGCTTGCCGATATCGACAAGGGAACCGTTGATTTTCAGGGCAATTTTGACAATACGCTCCAAGAGCCAAAAGTACTTCCATCGCGAATTCCTAACCTTATCGTAAACGGATCTTCCGGTATAGCAGTTGGCATGGCCACTAATATGGCTACTCACAACTTATCAGAAACTATCGATGCCTGTATTGCATACATTGACAATAATGAAATAGAAATTCCGGAACTGATGCACTACATCAAAGCGCCTGATTTCCCAACCGGTGGTATCATTTATGGTTATGCCGGCGTGAAAGACGCTTTTGAAACTGGTCACGGAAGAATTGTAATTCGTGCAAGGGCTGAAATTGAGACAGAATCAAACGGCTCTGAACACTTGATTATCAGCCAATTGCCATACCTGGTAAATAAAGCCGAATTAATCAAGGCTATTGCCGGCATGGTGACTGAAAAACGTATCGAAGGTATTTCTAACATCACCGATGAATCGAACCGTGAAGGGATGCGCATCGTGATCGACATTAAACGCGATGCCAACGCCAACGTGGTGTTGAATAAACTTTACAAGTTCTCCGCATTACAATCTTCATTCAGCGTAAATAACATTGCGCTAGTGAATGGACGTCCACGCCAGTTGAATATCAAAGACTTAATCAAATACTTTATCGAGCACCGCCACGAAATAGTGACTCGCCGCACTGAATTTGAATTGGCAGAAGCTGAAAGAAGAGCTCACCTGCTTCAAGGATTTATGATTATTTTGGACAATCTGGATGAAGCCATCCAGATTATCCGTAATTCGCAGACTCCGGAAGAAGCCCGCACACGACTGATGGAACGTTTCGGACTCTCAGAAATTCAGGCACGCGCAGTTGTGGAATTGCGTTTGCGCCAGCTTACCGGCATGGAGCAAGACAAACTTCGCGCTGAGTTTGATGAATTGATGCGGAAAATTGAAAATTTGAAAGAAATCCTTGCCAAAGTTGAACTCCGCATGCAGATTATCAAAGATGAACTGGTGGAGGTAAAAAATAAATTCGGCGATGCCCGCAGAAGCGAAATCGTATATGCTTCTGAAGATTTCAATCCGGAAGATTTCTATTCCGATGATGAAATGATTATCACCATTTCACACCTTGGATACATCAAACGCACTCCTCTGGCCGACTTCAGACAGCAGGGACGCGGCGGTGTAGGTTCAAAAGGGAGTGATTTCAGGGACGATGACTTCATCGAACACATCTATCCTGCCACGATGCACAACACCATGCTTTTCTTCACACAGAAAGGTCAGTGCTATTGGCTGAAAGTGTACGAAATTCCTGAAGGATCAAAAAACTCAAAAGGCCGGGCCATTCAAAACCTGCTGAATATTACTTCCGATGATAAGGTAAATGCCTACATCCGGGTAAAAGGACTGGATGACAAAGAATACATCAATTCGCACTACGTAATTTTTGGCACGAAAAATGGTATTATTAAGAAGACAGTACTTGAAGCATATTCACGTCCCCGTCAAAACGGTGTAAGAGCGATTACCATCAATGAAAACGACGATGTGATAGAAGTACGTCTGACAGACGGGAATTCAGAAATTATCATGGCTAATAAAAACGGCCGTGCCATCCGGTTCCACGAGTCAAAAGTACGAGCTATGGGACGCACTGCAGCCGGCGTAAAAGGAATGACGCTCGATGAAGACGGACAGGATCAGATTATTGGCATGATTTGTGGACAATCCCAGGACGGAGTTGATATTTTAGTGGTTTCTGAACAAGGCTACGGCAAGCGTTCAGCCCTGGAAGACTACCGCATAACCAACCGCGGTGGAAAAGGTGTAAAAACCATTAACGTGACTGAAAAAACCGGCAAGCTTGTTGCAATAAAAGGTGTAACAGACGACAACGACCTGATGATTATCAATAAATCCGGCATCACCATTCGTATCAGTGTAGAAGATCTGAGGATAATGGGACGTGCCACACAAGGAGTGAGAATGATCAATCTCGGTAAACGCAACGATGAGATAGCATCGGTTTGTAAGGTGAATAAATTCGAGGAAGTTGAGGAACCGGAGGAAACAGCTGGTGAAAACAGTGAAATCCAAACAAATAACGTGGAAGAAAACGCAGACAACAGCGCTGAATAATAATTATTTTCAAATAAACTACTAACAATTTCTATTTTGAAAGGATATCACAAGTATCCAAATCTTAAAAAAACAACATTTACAGACATGAAACAATTATTTTTATCAATTTTTCTGATGGCAGCTTTTTCGGTTTCACTGTTTGCACAAAAAGCAAATGTGTCAAGAGCTGAAACCTTAATTATGCAGGAAAAACCTGACTTCAATGCTGCCCGCGAAGCTATTAAGCCGGCTTTCAACGATGAAAAGACTAAAAACGATGCGAAAACCTACTTTATCGCTGGTATGATCGGTTATCAAGAAAATGATTCTTATGTAAAAGCTTTGATGCTTGGAAAAACTGTTGACCAGGTAAAAAAAGGTAAAGCAATCAAAGAATCTTACGATTATTTCCTGAAAGCCTACGATGTAGATCAACAACCGGATGCAAAAGGAAAGGTAAAACCTAAATTTACAAAAAAAATCAAAGACAACCTGAAAGAATTCTATTCTTCTCAGTGGAATTTGATTGCTTTCGGTGCACATTTATTTGACAACAAAGATTACAAAGGTGCATTTGACGCATTCCAAACTTTCCTTGAAATCCCGAAATTGCCGGTTATGAATAACGAAATTTCGATGAATGACTCTACTTACCGGATGATCAAGTATTATTCTGCTCTGGCTGCTACAAACATGCAGGATTCTGAAAAAGCAATCGCCATCTACAAAGATTTGACTGATGACAACTACGAAACTAAAAACGTATATCAATTGCTATCTGACGAATACCGCAACATTAAAGATACGGTGAACTATCTGAAAACGTTGGAAAAAGGATTCGAACTATTCAACGATGATCCCTGGTTCCTCCAAAACATCATTAACCACTACATCTATTCAGACAAAGTGGAAGAAGCTTCCAACTACCTTGACCGCGCCATTGCTCAAGCTCCAAACGTACCTCAGTACTACTATGTAAAAGGTAACGTTGAAGAAAGACTTGGCAACATCAAAGAAGCCCGCGAAGCATTTGACAAAGCTTTGCAACTGCAACCTGATATGGCTGATGCGTATGCCGGAATCGGTCGTTTGATTTTCAACGAAGCTGTAGAGGTACTGAAAGCCGCTGACCAAATCAGAGACAACAAACTTTACAATGAACAAGTGGAAAAAGCTAACGCTGTATTTATCCAGTCACAGCCTTATTTCGAAAAAGCCGTTGAACTTAATCCAAAAGATACAGAATACAAACAAGCGCTTAAAATGCTTTATTATCGCCTGGGATTAACCGAAAAATACGACGCAATTTCTAAAGAAATCGATAACATGTAGAATTTCATTCTATAAAAACATAAACTAAAAGCCAACTAATTGCATCACAATCAGTTGGCTTTTTTCTTTCATTAACCTTACATTAACGGATTCAGCTAAACAATGATTACGTGTACTGAATCCGAAACTTTGGTTTTGTCTGCTGAATAAACAAGCAGATAAGCATAAAGAATCATCTCTGAAGATGCTTCCACAAAAGGGAGTAAAAGCGAATCGGAATCCAGGTTACCTCTTTCTTTCTCAGAAATGAGAATTGCCCCTTTAGTAGTCTTCAATACAGCTACAACCAAATCGTCCACGGAAGTTCCCGGAAAATTTGACTGAGGCTGAAAACGAATGGTTATACCGTCACTGCTTATCTCAGTATCAAGCAGATTAACACCTGCAAGAGAGCCTTTTGAAATTACCATTTTGCTATAATCTATCGCAGGAATATCTCCTGTTTTATCCACAGCCAATGGTAAGTTGACTGCCATAAAGGCATTATAAGGCGTTTGAACTCTTGGTCGTGTTGGAAAACCATTTTTTACTAAAGGAGCAAGAGCTACATACTCTTCACTCAACATCCGGAATAAACTCCGATGCTTCTGTTGAGCCTCGCTATTGGCATCCTTTGGGTTAAACGCTTTCGAGCGCACTACATTTTGACCACGATGGGTACTGGTAACAAAGTTACCTACGGTTCCTGACATTCTCCCTGTCAGCGGGTTTTGGCTTGTAGCCATAATTTTTTCTCCTTATTTATAAAAGAGTTAATACTAAAAATTCTGCCCTCCGAAAAATGCGCGCTTTTCTTTCATCAGACATTGCAAAGATAAGGTGGAAAAAAGGGTTTTGCAATAGGAATAAAGGACTTTAACTTCTGAATTTCAATACATTACACAACATGACACATGCTTACACAAGCTAACTCAGAGCAAACCCCTCAGATTAAATAAATTTAAACAATTAAGCGGAAAATTGTAAATATCAATCTATTCACTAAAGCGGTGGTTACATTCCTGTCTGTACATATCGGGTGCATAGACATCCGCCAAAGGTCGGACAAGTTTCCTGTCTGTGCATTTTTTTTTCAAACAAGAATATCTATTCACCCAGTAGTACAAAAAAAAACGAACATCCCTGCCCGTTTTTTATATCCAAACCCCCATTTTTTCTTCTATGCCGTCACCACTCCATGTATATCATCTACAAACTCTTTTATTTTTTGAACTTTATCCCCATACACCTTAAACCAATTAAACTCATTAAACGGTTCTTTATTGGTAAGTGTTTTTCCACTAATATCGCCGTTTACGCTTACGTAGTCGAGTATGGATTTCAGGTATTCCAACTGTGAGGAATTTAGAGAATTGGCATCAATAAACTGTGAGAATTTTTGCAATGCCTTATCACGCTCAATACCGACGAGCGAGCGGATAAAAATGGCTACGTTGCCGTACATTTTATTTCCGATATGCTTTTCGTAATCGTATTTACTTCCCAATTCTTCCCAAAGCACTTTTTCTAATTGTCGGATATCACCGATGGTGAGCTGTTCAAGATTTTTGATTTTCTGGATAACATGATTATCGCTGTTTTGGCTCAGATACTCCAACACTTTTTGCTTGTATGAAACAATCAGTCTCGGCTTTCCGACTGCTTCACCGTCCGAAAATTCATCCTCAACATCAATGATAAACGTTTTCTTTTCTTTACCGTCAATGAAAATCATCAATTCCCGAAGTTCCTTACGAACACGTTCAAGCTCCGAAACAGAAACGTCTTCCCAAAATTTTTCGGTCTGAACTTCCTTTATCACTTCCAATTTGGCTTTCACCTGCGGAATGCTGATTTTTTGTGTTTGCAAATATTCTGCAATATAAACGATTTTCTCTACATTATTTTGGACATTCACGTCATCATCCAAAAGCGAAAGTTCAATCAGAAGCATTATTAAATCAAATCGTTTCGGGTTTTCGTCCTCCAACGTTGCGGAAAGTAGTGGTGAAATGTGCGTTCTCAGTTCCAAACCATCCACAGCAGAAACGTATTCCCACGCTTTATCGGCAGTGTATTTATCCACCATTTGCCACGCATTCCGAACATCAATGTGTTTCCTGTTTAAGTCCGCAACCTGAGCTTGTAATTCATCTTTAAGATTCACACACAAATCACTCAAATACTCGTCTTCCTGATATTTCAAATCCTGTAACGCGATGGCAATATCCAATTTCAGATTGAAGAGTTTTTCTGTCAATGACTGCTGACGTGCTGATACTTTTTCTTTGAAATCAACACTGAAATACTCGAAGTTTCCACAGTAATCAAATATCAGAAACTTTTCTTTGTCTTCATCAGGTCCAAAAATATCTTCCGATAGCCGTGTTCCCCGACCAATCATCTGCTGGAACTTGATTTTCGATTTCACGCCTTTGAAAAATACCAAATTCAGTATGTCGGGAACATCAATGCCCGTGTCCAACATATCCACCGAAACAGCAATCTGCGGTTCTTTATACCTAACTTCAAAACGGTCAATTAAATTCTGACCGTATTTCACCGTATTATCAATCAGCACACAAAATTCGTGTCCATACTTCGGATAAAGTAAGTGGAAGCGATCCACTATCTGTTTGGCGTGTCTGTGGTTGTAAGCAAAAATAATGGTTTTTCCGATTTTTTCTCCACCCTGAATTCTCAGTCCGTTGATCATCAAATCCTGCAAAACCTTATCCACCGTATCGTCGTTGAAAAGGTAATTATACATTTCGCGTGGATTAAAATCCCTTCTACCTAATAGTAAGACTTCCAAATCGTCGGTTTCCATTTCGTATTCGTACACCTTTTCAAGCTGTTCTTTTTCTTCTTCGCTCAACTCATCGTACTTGATTCCGCCCGAAAGAATTTTTGATTTCCGATTGATCACTTCATACGGATTAAGAAAACCATCCGCAACGGCTTCATCCAATTCATAATCAAAATTGGGTTCGCCCTGCTCCAAATTAAAAGTCTGATACGTGCTTTTATCCACTTCGTCACGTGGCGTGGCGGTAAGTCCTATCAGCAGACCATCGAAATAGTTAAAAATGGACATATATTTTCCAAAAATACTTCGGTGTGCTTCGTCAATGATTATCAAATCAAACCTGCCTACGGAAAATTCTTTCGCATCGGCATCAATAAAATTAATCATTGTCTGATAGGTAGAAAAAAGAATACGAGCGTTTTTGTCGGGTTTTTTCGTGCTGTCCGATAGTGCCGATGTAGTTACGTGTGGAAGCAGTTTGGTGAAGTTTTTCATCGCCTGTTTCACCAATGCGGTGCGGTCGGCAAGGAAAAGCACGTTTTTCACCCAATCATTCCGCATCAACACATCAACCAATGAAATGGAAACACGGGTTTTTCCTGTTCCCGTAGCCATTACCAACAATCCCCTGCGGTGAAAACTATTCAAGTGTTCGCAAATGGAAGTAATAGCCCGTTTTTGATATTCCCGATTGGTAATTTCATCGTTGATCCGCAAATCGGTAATCGGCTTACGCTTTTGGCGTTGCGTGAGCAGTTCCAAGTTCGCACGGGAATGAAACCCGTAAACCCTGCGTGGTGGATAGCCTAATCGGTCGATGCAGTAAATTTCATAACCGTTTGTATAATAAATTACAGGCGACACCCCATATTTCGCTACCAAACATTCAGCATAAAGTTCTGCTTGATGCTTTCCTACGGCAGGATCAACGCTTGTTTTCTTGGCTTCGATAACTGCCAACGGTTTCCCGTCTGAACCAAAAATTACGTAATCAATAAAACCCTTCGGGTGAACAGATATTCCTGTCTGTTCTTCTTTATCAACAGACATTCCTGTCTGTCTACCCGTTTCCACAGAAAAGAATGTCTGTGCACCCATACCACTCACTTCTATCTCCACTCCCACTATATTTGGTGTAAAGACATTTTTCTCCGTTGCTACTTTCCAACCTGCTTCTTTCAGCAATTGGTCAATGTAAAGTGCTCGGGTTTCGGCTTCTGTAAAGTACTGCGGTAGCGGTGCAACTTTCAATACAGGTGCTTCTTCCGCCACTTTTTCGTATTTCTTTATAACGGCAGGGCTTGGCTCAATCTCCGTTTTTGGTGCAACGTAAACACTTGTCTTGGGTGACAATAATTCCTTGTCAAATCTCTGAAACGTATCAATCACGTCCAACATCATCAAGACTGAACCGACAAAGTTATGCAGGTTCAACACGCTGAAAAATGCTTCTTTTTTGCTTACATTTCCTGTGTGTGCCGAATTATTTCCCACTTTGCGGATATAATGCAAAGCCGACATTAACTCTCGGTCATTGATAAACGATTTAAACTCCTCAGCATCTACCAATTCAAACAGTGAAGCTCGTTCGGGAATATGAAAACCTTTCAACAGATAAATGGCTTTTGTGGTGTATTCCAAAGCCCTTCGGCAGCTCAAAGCCGACTTGACTGGTTCAGACTGCTGGCAGATTTCGGCTTCGTTGCACAGCGTGTAAAGGTCTATAAAATCGGGGTTATCTTTTAAAAAATCAAAATTGCGTTTGGGTGCCGTAGAGACAGTGTCAGTGGAGACGTTGCATGCACTGTCTCCACTATCGCCAATTCTTGGACGCGGACGTTGCTCATATTTCACGGCAGGTTCTTTTAATTCAGGGTGAACAGACATTCCTGTCTGTTCTATATTATCCACAGACAAGAAACTTGTCCGACCTTCGGCGGATGTCTGTGTATCCGATACCCGATTGTTTTTCGGGTGAAATTCAATCACTTTTCCTAAATGATAAACTATAATCCAATCGGTTAATTTACCTTCGGACATGTCAAAATATTCATTCTTTTCTTCATCAAAATCAAATAAAACAACATTACCTTCTTCATCCATTGCAGGTTGAAATGAAATTCCTACAACTTCTACTATCGCCCAATCTCGCTCAGTTTCATATCCAACAGCAATTTTTAGATAGCGGTAAATTCGTGGCAAAGCGGGATAATAACCATTGTGGTAATCTTCCCCAAAAGTCTGTAAATCTTGTGGTGCATCTTCTCTGAAATAAATATCACCCGACTTATTTGTTTGTAGATAACGGCTTAATGTAGTGCCCTTTACAATTCGATACTCTTCCGTTTTCTCACCCGCCATTATCGCATTAAAATACACGCCTTTGATTGGCAGATAAAGCGTATTTTCCTTTTCAGGCACTACATCGCTATCCGCTACAACTTCATAATACAACTTGTCGGTATCGTAAGGTTTTGACAAATCAACAGAACCTTCCGCAAGGTCGTATTTTAATCGGATTTTGTCGGTGTTGTTCACATTTAGAATTCTTTGGTTATTCAAAAATAGAGAAAAATACTGAGAATGAATGTAGTAAATGAATACAAATTGGAAAATACTTCTTGATTCTTCTTGATTCTTCGAGAATCAAGAAGAATTGTCAAGTTTACCCAAAATATTTATTCATTGAAAAAACACTTAATACTTGAAATCACAATTTATTTGGAATGTAATCTTTTACTGTCCTTTCTTCGGGTATATAATTAAGCTCTTTATTTTTATTCAATAGTCGAGCCTTAAAAAGCCCATTTTCGTATTAAATTATTGTTGATTTGGTAAAA
>CAZIRA010000093.1:7899-10588 GCA_964541615.1 uncultured Paludibacter sp. | reverse complement strand
TTCTAATCTCACCATAGTAGTAATAAGTTTTAACATTTTGTCTTGAAATCCGCTTTTTATGTGAATAAAGAGCGGATTTTTTTGCTACATTTGCAAAACACCTAATTACTAAAAATCCAGTGTTATGACACCTATTAAATTAAAACGGATTTATGATGCCAGGGAAGAATCCGACGGTTTCCGCGTCCTGGCCGACAGGCTTTGGCCCCGGGGAATAAAAAAGGAAGATGCAGCAATTGATTTGTGGGCAAAACATGTTGCACCGACTAATGAACTCCGGAAATGGTATCACGCCAACATGGACCAATACGATGAGTTTTACAAAAAATTTATGCTGGAAATTAATCAGAATCCGGAATCTTCCCAATTCTTGAAAACCGTGAAGTCAAAACCGGTGGTCTGCCTGCTGACAGCAGCTAAAGATATTCCAAAAAGCCATCTGGGAGTATTGAAAGACTTTATTGAAAGAAAATAAAAATATTTTCACTTTTTTAAATCCAAACGGATAATTCAATTCGTCTAATAGAAAAACGAACGAAATTTTATAAACAAATTTTAAAAAAAACGAACATGAAACGACTTGGATTTTTATTTTTAGGAGTTTTGATGCTGGCCGGAAGCCTGGCAGCTCAAGACCAAACGAAACAGGATACTGCTCAGGTAGTAGTAAATGACAGCATCGAACAGCTATACATGAGCAATGACCTGGATGCACGCGAGGCAATACTGCTGAAAAAACTGGATGCCAAACAACTGATGGAGCTGGAATCGATGCGGCTGGCTAACCAGGGAAAAAACGATATGCCTTTTTCGGGATTGGGATTAGTGCTTATTTGCCTTGCTCCATTTATTATGGTAAGCCTTATTGTGTACTTTTCATCGCGTGAGAGTGCTGTAAAAGACAAGCGTCGCTACGATATTTCCATGAAAGCACTCGAACTTGGCCAGCCTCTGCCCGAAAGTTTTTTTGATGAACCCAAAAAAAGAACTTCGCGACTTCAAAGCGGCCTTGTATGGCTTGGTGTAGGTCTTGCACTTACATTGGTTGGTGTTTTCACCCACAACGATACTCTGTATTTTGGTTTAATTCCTGCTTTTGCCGGCATGGGCATATTGATAGCCTATTTTGTGGAAAAACCTAAAAACGGCTACGTCAATAATACTCCGAATGTAAATGAGTAAAACCGAAGATATGCTTTGGGTTTCGCAGGTGGTCATCTCGGATGACCGCCGTGCGTTTGACAAGCTGGTTTGCAAATATCAGTCGCCTGTGCGGAGGTTTCTGCTGAATCTCACGATGGGCGACTCGATGCTTTCTGACGATCTGGCGCAGGAAACCTTCATCAAAGCATACCTCAACATCCGCTCTTTTCAGGGAATTTCATCTTTTTCCACATGGCTTTTCCGGATTGCTTACAATACTTTTTACGATTCGGCAAGAGCCAAAAAGCAGTTCGAGGATTTAAATTCGGTTGAGATTGATAAAAACTCAAGCTCAACCATTGATTATTCGGCAGAAAAAAGCGATATTTACACGGCATTAAAATTGCTGAACAAAGAAGAGAAGGCAGTGATTCTGCTTTGCTATATGGAAGAAATGACACATAAAGAAGCGGCAAAAATCTTGAGACTTCCGCTCGGAACTGTGAAAACTCATATTGCAAAAGGAAAAGAGAAGATGGGTGTTTTTTTAACAAAACAAGGATATGGAAAATAAAGAAGACCAAATATTGAACGATTTTTTCAACAAAAACAAAACAGAAATAGAAGATTTCGGGTTTTCAAACCGGGTTCTCAGCAAACTTCCAAAAAAGAAAACGAGGAACACCGGATGGATTGTCCCCATGTTCACCTTACTGGGAGTGGTTGTATCGCTACTGCTAATTGATATCCGTGCATTGTACATGGATATGCTTTGGTTTATTTCCGAAACACCGCTTTATTATTTCATTGCTGCCATAATGGTGGTTCCGCTGATTTTTCTCCCATTCTACCTCTATTGGGAAAGAAAAAATGCTTATTAGATTTATTTCACTAAATTATCAATACTAAAAAGCGGATTTTACCTGTAAATTCGGCTTTTTTCAATCTAATTCCTTAAAAATATTTTAAGATTTAATATTTTCTTTCTATCTTTCGACTCGAAATTAAACCTTGAAAATTGACCTGTTTTTTCTTCGTATGAGAAAGTTATCTTCACTGCTACTACTGCTGATTATCGCTGTTTCGTGCAATAATCCATTCCAGAAATTTATCTCTGGTTCTGAAGAAAGTTCAGACACTACTTTGGACTTTTCGCCTGTGGATACGCTGGCGCTGACACTTGATGCATTGCGCATGAAACGCCTACCGAACGGCTATAAAATGATCGGCGATATAAAAACTGCCACCCTTACCTACGCGGGATGCCAAATGGGCGATGGCGGATACTTTATCTTTGTGGATGATGCCGGAAACGAGATTCTATTCAGTGGGAACGACACACAGTTTCATCTTGCGGTAAAATCTCAAAATCCAACCGAAGAAAACGGCGGATTTGACCCGAATCCTCAGTACCTGAACAGAAAATTCCAGACTTTCTGGAGGAGGATTCAGCTTGAAAACAGGCCTCAGAATGAAAACGAACTCTATTACCAGGAGTTTGATGAGATTATATTCATGAAACTGCTGCCGAGGCCTTTATTACAGG
>CAZIRA010000093.1:0-7799 GCA_964541615.1 uncultured Paludibacter sp. | reverse complement strand
CAGGAGTTTGATGAGATTATATTCATGAAACTGCTGCCGAGGCCTTTATTACAGGCAGATACTGTAAGTACAAATGTAAAGGCAAGAACTAAAACAAGAAAATAAGTAACTGCTCAGCCCCCAAACCCCCAAAGGGGGGAGATGCAGAGCGTTAATTGAAGTTAATACGATTTCACAAGGATATCTTGTTGTTTTATTTGGTTAAATGTCGTTAATAATTGGTTCTGGTTTACCCCAATTGCTCAATACAGACTATTGTAAATGGGCTGAGTAGTTACGAAAATAAACACAACGGTTTTTTTTAGATTTCGTCCTGCCCATACAGTTGGCTCATTGTCGAAGCAAGAAATAAAGGATAGCTGTCTGGCCATCCTTTATTATTTTTGTTCGAAAAAATCAGTTTACACTACTTTCTCCTCTCTTCCAAATTCCATCAAATAGGCTTTGATAAAATCTTCTATTTTGCCGTCCATCACGCCGTTTACGTCAGATGTTTGGTAGTTGGTGCGGTGGTCTTTCACGCGCCGGTCATCAAAAACATAGCTGCGGATTTGCGAACCCCACTCAATTTTTTTCTTTCCTGCTTCCACTTTGGCTTGTGCTTCACGGCGTTTTTCCAGTTCAATTTCATACAATTGAGAGCGAAGAAGGCGAAGTGCATTCTCGCGATTTCCCGTCTGCGAACGACTTTCCGTATTTTCAATCACAATTTCTTTCTCCTCTCCGTTACGGTCGTCGATGTATTTGTAATGAAGGCGTACGCCCGTTTCCACTTTATTTACATTCTGCCCGCCTGCCCCGCTCGATCGGAAAGTGTCCCAGCTTATATTGGCAGGATTTACATCGATAGAAATAGTATCGTCCACCAAAGGCGAAACAAACACCGATGCAAATGATGTCATCCGCTTTCCTTGTGCATTGAATGGCGAAACCCTCACCAACCGGTGCACACCGTTTTCGCCTTTCAGATAACCGAAAGCCATTTCGGTATCGGTCTGCAACGTGACGGTTTTAATTCCCGCTTCATCGCCGGCCTGGTAGTTGGTAACTTCGTTTTTGTATCCCTGACGCTCGCAGTACCTCTGATACATGCGAAAAAGCATGTCTGCCCAGTCCTGAGCTTCGGTTCCGCCGGCACCTGCCACAATTTTTATCACGGCACCGAGCTGATCTTCTTCGTTGGAAAGCATATTTTTCATTTCAATAGCATCCAGCAGCTCCATCACGTGATTGTATGCAGTTTCCACTTCCTGCTCGGTTACGGCTTCTTCTTTGAAAAAGTCGTAAGCCAGTTGCAGTTCGTCAGCCGCACCTTTTACCTCGTTGTATCCATCCACCCAGCGTTTCAGGTCTTTCACTTTTTTCATTTGCACTTCGGCGGTTTTCGGGTCGTCCCAAAATCCGGGAACCTGCGTGCGAAGTTCCTCTTCTTCTATTTGGATCAGCTTAGCATCGACGTCAAAGATACCTCCTCAACGCAGCCTCGCGTTCCAACACTTCTTTAAGTTGGTCTGTTGTAATCATAATAAATACAACCCCTAACCCCTGAAGGGGAATAAGAATGGGTTGTTGGAATTATATGTAAAAAAATAATTATTAATAGTTTTTTTTCGAATGTTTAAATAAATCCCCTAATACAGAATCATAATTTCCCTTTAGGGGTTAGGGGTTATTAGGGGAGGCTTCTTTTCAATCCCTTAATCACCGCATTGGTAAATCCGTTGGCTTCCATTTCATTCAGCCCCTGAATGGTAATGCCTCCGGGTGTAGTTACTTTGTCGATTTCGGCTTCGGGATGCGATTGATTTGTTTCCAACAATTTCACCGCTCCTTTCAGTGTCTGCATCACCACCTCTTTGGCTACGTCAGGATAAATACCCATTTCTACACCGCCTTCCATGGCTGCACGGATGTAGCGGAATGCATAGGCAATACCGCAGGACGATAGCGACATGTATGCGTTGAGAAGTTTTTCATTTTCAACGTAAAATACCTTTCCTAATTCCTCGAAAATTGCCGAAACTTTTTCGATTTGTTCTTTGTCTGCATGGATGGAAGTTACCGTAGAAACACTTTCTAATACTTCAATAGCTGTATTCGGGATTATTCTGAATAAAACGGCTTTTTCACTGAAAAGTTCTTGCAATTTCTGAAAATCTACTCCGGCTGCAATGGAAATGAGGATTTGTTTTTTGAAATCCACTTTTTCATTTATTTCAGCTGCTACTCTTTCTACAAGCCAGGGTTTTACTGCCAGAATGATAATATCGGCATCTTTTATTGCTTCCTGATTTGAATGTGTTACAAACCATTGGTCAGAAAGATTTCTGAAACCAACCCGTGTGTTTTCAGAAATATCACTGATACTTATATTTTCAGGAGAAATAAGTTTCCCTTTCAGCAGTCCCCGGGCGATTGCTCCACCCATGTTTCCACCGCCTATAATTGCAATCTTAGTCATTATTCGGCTCCTTTCCTTTTGGGTTGTGAGAAACGATCGGCTTCCAGAATTGGCAAATTAGCTTCTGTCGGGACGTAGATGGTCTCGGCATTTCCATCGTTCAAGCTCTGAATCCACAGATAACGGAGGTAATTTTCATTCTCATTCAAGCTTTCACCGATAATTTTATTGGCTTGTGCCACACCTTTTGCACGCTCCACTTCGGCTTCCGCCTCAAAAACGGCTGCTTCTCTTTTAGCTTTGGCTTCCTGGATTCGGATTTGACGGTTTTGCTCGGCACGGCTCAGTTCGGCTTTTCCGGTCATTTCCTGCTGCCAAACATTGTAAACAGGTACTCCAAAAAGTAAAATTAGTGCCAGCAATGCAATTCCACCGATTGTCAGCAAGATGTGTGATAGTTTTAGTTGGTTGTTCATATTAAGAAAATTAGACATTAGAAATTAGAAGTTAGAAGTTAGAAACCTGTCTGCCTCGGGCAGATTAGAAATCAGATGTTGGAAAAAAAATATCGAATCATCAGAATGTCAGCATCAGGTTAAATTTTATTCCCCATTTTTTAATATCCGGTTTATCCAAATCGGACAAACGCCAGATGGATTGAACGGATGCAATACCGAAAAGGTTGCAGAAACCGATGCTGGCTTCAGAATAGGGCTGAGTGAATCCGACAGAAGGCACAGGAATATCCATCAATGATGCATGTCCGTTTCTCAGCGTCCCGTAGGCCATTTTGAAAGAAGCTATTTCTCTCAAATTCAGGTGTTTGATAAGCGGAATATTATTAAAAATAATGCCATTTGTAATTAATTCTGAAAACAGCATGGCATACGTATCAGCAATGTATTCGCGATTGTTCACCATCGAAAACTCAAAACGGTTGTATGCTCCACCACTTTTCCCTTGGATAAATTTCAGAAGCGGATATGGCACATCGCCGAGGATTTTTCCGGCTTCCACCATGTAGCGCCATTCTCCCAAAACAAATTGTCCCCGTTGCAAAAGCGTACTGCTCAGATGTCCGTAATTTCCTTTTTCTTCACCAAAATTGTATTGTCCGCCTTCAACCGTGGCATAAATCACCGGTTTAGGAGTTTTGAGGTATAGACGTTGGAAATGCTCCTCAATCACCCTTTCACCAAACGAAAAGCGGGTGGTAACTGAGAAATTTCGATCTTGCAGATTTGCAATTTGAGTTCCGTTTTGAGTAAACGGCAGCAATTCGTTGGGCAGATAAGTCACATCTCTGAAAATCCATTTCGACTCGATGTCTGGCGTCCAATCATTATACAGGAAAGCCGTGAATTCACGCCTTAAACTCATCCTGTCCTGTTTTTTGAATGAAAATATTGTCGTAATAATATTTTCATCTCCTGTGGCTAACGGATCTTCTCTCCAAAGAAAATTGCTGTAATCGTAGTCAATGCGGCGGTAATCATCCAGGTATTTTGCTCCCAAAATCACACGAGATTTCTTAACCGGCAATTTCCATTGGGCTTCCGCACTGTATTTCAACTCTTTGTTCCAGAAACCATATCCGGCATGACCTCCAAGCATGAAATTTTTCCACAACCGCTCGTTGGTGCGAATGGGCAGTGCAAGTCTGAAACCTTCAATCTCGGTTAACCTTGCCACATTCACAATCTGTCCTATATCAAAAACACCAGCTCTCATGTAGCCCGTCATTGCTGCGTCGGCAATGAAACTTGCTACTTTATAGAGCGGAGCTTCCTGTGCAGCAGCCATTTTAGCTTCGATAGCCTGCTGTGTGTAGGCAGAATTTGCAAACGAATCAGTCTGAACGACCAGTTCCCCGCCGTCAGGAGAAAAGGCCGCATTTTTACTAATCAGTAATTCCGGTGATTTTTTGTTTGCTTCTTTCAGCAGTTCATACGTCATATCCCAAGCCGAATTTTCTTTCGCCGGGATCCAGAAATTATCGACCTGCCGAAAAGATTGATTGAATCTCACATTGTGAATGTAGTTCAAATTGGCTTGCCGTGGCAGTTCTGCGTTGATATATGTAAGTGCAGCAGTAGCTGAATCAATTCTCAGTTCGCCGTTGAAAGCAAGATTTTTAGTGTTTTTCGATCGGAATTGAAGCAGGTATTCTTTTCCCAAATCTGTTTTAGTACTGTCCGCCAAATAAAAACGGTAGTATGTTTTCCCGACATTTCCGAGCGGACTGATCATGTTTTTACCTAGGATTGATACCGAATTGTTGTAAAAATTCAAGTCTGTGTTCAGTCCTTTCAACAGATTGGAAATAGTATTCAATGCCGTTTCAGAAGTGTTAAACGTATTTTTTTCAATCAGTTCTTTTCTTTTGTCCGCCTGATAAAAAACTGATTCTTCCATGTAAACCGGCACAACCAAAGCAGAATCCGACGTAGAGATATTACCTTCTTTGAATTGTTCAAAAAGACGGTTATTTTCCCATCGGGAATCTTTTTTACTCAAAAACACAACGCTTTGCTCGTTGCTTTTCAGATTAGCCCGGATATCGTTCTTCTTTCTATTATCGCGCACTTTTCTAATCAAATCATTTGCAGGATTTGCACCAGGCCTCACCAAAAGTTCTCCAAGCATGTTGTCTTTCTCTTCGAGCAAAATTTCAATTCCTGCGCTTTCTCCGGGTTTGATGCGAATCTCTACTTTATTGAAACCGACTATTGAGAAAACCAAAACTGATTCTTTTCCATGATTTCGGATAAGGAAATAACCTTCCTCGTTAGTCTGAGTGTGGTTGTTGGAACCTTTGAAATAAACGCTGACCGACTCCATGGGCGAACGATCAAATTTATTGAAAACTTGTCCCACAACGACTGTTTCCAGAGCAAACACTTGCAATCCGGAAAATGTCCATGCAAAAGTGATAACCAAGAAAACTAAGATTTTCTTTTGGATTTGCATATTGGATTATTGCTAATTCTGCCTTTTATTGGCAGGGTGATACATTAAAATTGTTTCTCTCAAAAATTGCACGTCCATGTGCGTATAAAGTTCCGTCGTTGTAATGGATTCGTGTCCGAGAAGCTGCTGGATGGCACGCAGGTTGGCACCATTTTCAAGCAAATGCGTTGCAAATGAGTGTCTGAATGTGTGCGGACTTATATTTTTCCTGATTCCGGCCTTTACAGCAAGTTCTTTCACAATGGTAAAAATCATCGCACGGCTCAGCTTACTCCCTCTTCGGTTTAAAAACAGAAAATCCTCATTCCCTTTTACAATGTCCAGTCGATTTCTATCCAGCCGCCAGTATCCGATCTGCCTGACAGATTCTCCGGAGAGAGGAACTAACCGTTGCTTACTGCCTTTTCCCTCAATCAACATGTAGTTTTCATCAAAATAGATATTCGATATTTTCAGATTAATCAGTTCTGAAACCCGCAATCCGGAACCGTATAATACTTCTATAATGGCTCTGTTTCGCTGACCTTCCGCCCTGGATAAATCAATCGAACTCAAAATTTGCTCAATTTCTTCAATGGAAAGCACTTCCGGCAGTCGAAACCCGATTTTAGGAGCTTCCAGCAGTTCAGTAGGGTCTTGTTTGATAGTATCCTTGTAAATCAGAAACCGATAAAATGATTTTATTCCTGAAATAAGACGGGCCTGCGACCGCTCATTAATACCTGTTTCCCCGATTTCAACAAGAAAATCGCGCAAATGTTCCAGTTTTGCATCTTCCGGTTTAATATGTGCCTCATCAAGGTACAAAATCAGCTTTTGAATATCACGCTCGTAGCTTTCCACTGTGTTTGCCGACAGGGATTTCTCCATTTTCAGGTAAATGTGATATTCTTGCAGGAGCGAAAACATAACCAGGACTTTTTGAAATAAGAATATTCTGAACCAGGACGATTGGAACCGGGATATTAAGAGCCGAGACTTTAATACATCCGACATCAAACACCTGACATCCGAAGTCCTGCTTCTAATTTAAAGGGTTAATTATGCAAAAGTATAAAAAAATATTTACCTTTGTTTGACAATAATATAATTATGATGAAACAAAAAATTCTTTTATTCACCGTTTTGCTCAGTTTCACGTTTCAAATGCATGCATTTGACGCTGTCGGGCACCGCATCATTTCTGAAATTGCATACGATAACCTGAAATGCGGTACCCGCAAAAAAGTGGACAAACTGCTCGGAAAACACGGAATGATATACGCATCCGTGTGGGCCGACGACGTAAGAAGCGACAGCACGTATGCCTACAGCTACAACTGGCATTTTCAAAACCTGAAAGACGGCATGACCAGAGACGAACTTCAATTCTTGCTTGACAACCCAAAATCGGAGGGCAAACACCTGTTTTTTGCACTGGACAGTCTGGCAGAGAGCCTGAAGAAAAATAAAAACGATCTGGAGGCTTTGAAGTTTATCGTCCACTTTTCGGCTGATTTATTTCAACCGATGCACCTGGGCAGACTTACAGACCGAGGCGGAAATGATGTAATGATTCGTTGGTTTGGACGAGATATCCGCCTGCATCAGCTCTGGGACACGCAGATGCTCGAAGGACAAAAATTTTCTTACTCTGAATACAGCCGGTATATTCAGGATAAATTCTCAAAGCAGAAAAAAGCCCTTAAAAAACAGTCAAGAATGGATGCTGTCCGGGAAACTTACCTGCTCCGAAACAAAATTTATGCTTACGACTACACCGATCTCCGTGCATATAATTATATGTATGAATTTAATAACGACATGGACCGGCAGCTTTTCCGTGCCGGAATTCATTTGGCAAACTTGCTTAATGAGGTGTTTTAGCCGGAATTTTTTTCGTATTTGTAATTGAACCCGTCCCGGCACTTTCAACAAACAGAACATCTGGTTTTTTTATTTAATATTTTTTTTCGACCACATAATTTCCCCTACAGATCGGGAAACTGCGAGATTTTTACCAATTCTCATAAAAACGAACAAAAATATCAGACCTGACTGTCGCGGGCAGGGATATTTTAAACTATGTGATCTTTTTCTTACAAAATCTTTACGAATGTTTTCTTTGTGTTAAAAAAGTCGGAATCGATTCATTATAATAAATGACAGAAAGTCCTTTGTGTCAGAGGAAAGCGCTCGATTTTAAATAAATTCATAAATTTACACATATTTTTTACTTAAATTAGTTATTTTTTAAAAATTGGTGCGAAATTTGATGTAGAATAAAAATGTGATTATTCGCAAAAATCATTCAGCTATTCATGTATGGATAAAAAGAGTTTTTTACTTCATACATTATTACAGCAACATTTAAGACATTTATATAAACAGCTTATTTAATTTTAGCTTAGAATAATGTCTTTATTACGATTATTTTATTGGAAAAACT
>CAZIRA010000092.1:0-10590 GCA_964541615.1 uncultured Paludibacter sp. | reverse complement strand
GCCTCTGTGTTAAAATAAAAATCAAGACGAGTTCTGTGTGTCAAACACGGAGGTATTGTCTGTAAATTTCCAGTAATTATTAGCCAATCGGATGGTAGTACAGGGCGAATCCAGTTCCCGGTTTAGCTCTTAAACGCCCGATTTCATTTCAGTTTCATTGACTTTCCAACGAGAGACATCAGACGTATTTCGCTTGAAAGCATATGCATACAGTTCTCTTAAAAGCAAAGTGCGTTGTTGATTCATGACATCTGCAATTAGCGGTTGTAGCCTTTTGTCTTTCTTTGCCAATGTAAGATAAGGATACAGTTTGTTTACAAAAAAAAAAATCCTTCCCATCAAATTGATTAATCCCCGCGGACCATGAAACACACACCACGTCCAATGCTGCGAGCATCCTTCGGTAAAAGCATCGCCCCATTTATCAGGACGGAATGGGCTCCCAAATGAGCCGTATATGTTTTTTCTCACAAATAGAATTACTAAAATAAAGCAAAATAAATCGAATATTCAACCTTTTATTCCTATTCAAAATATTTTAACTGTCAATAAAATTGTGTGAAACAATAAAACCAACCTCCATACGTCTTTCCCTAAATTAAGCTGTTTTACAATTTTATAAATTTTTCACCAAAAACACTTGTACTTTCTAAAAAAAAATCTCTATCTTTAACGTGTTCTTACAGAGTGACAAGTTGATTCGTGCAATCGTCCCTACGCAATCTGCACAAGCCTCCACTCTTCCTTTTTGAGAATTCAGCAACTGGTTGACACTACTCATCCATCCTTTAAAGAAGCAAAAAAGCTCTGTTTTTTGTTTATATTCATGCATTATATTCTGAAGTATCCATTTCAGCCAAAATTTCCACAAATCTAACCAGCATAAAAAAGGAGGAAAAATGCCAAGAACATCACATTTAGCAATTACGATCAGCCGCGAATTGGGTAGCGGCGGGGCTTACATCGGACATAAGCTTGCCGAAGAGCTTAACATGTACTATGCAGACCACGAAATCATCACCCGCACCGCCGAAAAGTTGTCTGTATTCCTTGATGACGTAGCTCCTCACGAAGAAAAGATTACTTCGTTTTGGCAGAATTTCTGGGAAAAAACCGGAGTTTTCGAGTTTTACAGTGAAGCTATTGGAAGTTTCAGCCCTACCACAGCCAAAATCTATGAAACAGAAACCGAAGTAATCCAACAGATTGTCAGAGATCATTCAGCAGTAATCATCGGGCGATGCGGCTTTCACGTGTTGAAAGACTACCCCAACCTGGTAAGCATTTACCTACACGGAAGCATGGATGCAAGAGTCCAAAGATTGATGGAAGTACAAAAAATTTCTGAACTGGAAGCGCAAACCAAAATTATTGCCAGCGACCGGGAGAGAGCACTTTACATCAAAAAATTTACGAAGAAAAACTGGACGGATATTCACAATTTCGACCTGTCCATTGACACCGGAAAAATTGGGTTCGATAATGCTACCGAGATAATTCTGAAGTACATCAAGTCTCGAAAGGTTTAATTAAACTGTATGAAATTGAAAACCGTTTTCCTAAAAAGAAAACGGTTTCTTTATTTTTATTGCAAAAAATTACCGATATTTGTACTTGCTTTTCAAAAAAATCTGAAGATTGAATTCCTGAATTTTAATATTTTTTCCGTGAATTAATCTTTGTTCTAAGCTTTTTGTTAAAAAATTAAATATAAACAGATGAGAATAGCAATCATTGGTACCGGCTATGTTGGATTGGTTTCCGGCGCATGTTTTGCCGAAATGGGCGTAAATGTTACGTGCGTGGATGTGGATGTCCAAAAAATTGAGAATTTGAAAAAAGGAATCATACCTATCTACGAACCCGGGTTGGAAGATATGGTAACCCGCAACCAAAAAGCCGAACGTTTGCATTTTACTACCCGATTGGATGATATTCTGGACGAAGCGGAAGTGATTTTTAGTGCTGTGGGTACTCCACCGAATGAGGATGGCAGTGCCGACCTGAAATATGTGCTGAATGTTGCTCGTGAAATCGGAGAGAAAATGAACTCCTACAAGCTGGTGGTTACCAAAAGTACCGTCCCTGTAGGCACGTCCAGGCAGGTGAAAAAAGTAATACAGGACGAACTTGACAAGCGTGGTCTCACCATTCCATTTGACGTAGCATCCAATCCTGAATTCCTGAAAGAAGGCGATGCTATCAACGATTTTATGAGTCCCGACCGAGTAGTTGTGGGTACCGACAGTGAAAAAGCCAAGGAACTCCTGACAAAATTGTATCGCCCGTTTTTGCTAAACAATTTCCGGGTTATTTTCATGGATATCCCATCGGCTGAAATGACTAAATATGCCGCCAACTCCATGCTTGCTACCCGCATCAGTTTTATGAACGATATTGCCAATCTTTGCGAACTTGTTGGTGCTGATGTGAATATGGTGCGGAAAGGGATTGGAACTGATGCCCGCATCGGGAGTAAATTTCTGTATGCCGGCACCGGCTATGGAGGTTCCTGCTTCCCAAAAGATGTACAGGCACTTATCCGAACTGCCGAAGAAAAAGGTTATCAGCTCCGTGTGCTTAAAGCTGTGGAAGATGTAAATAACCTGCAGAAAGAAATCCTTTTCAACAAACTCACAAAACGGTGGGGAAAAGACATGCGTGGAAAAACCGCAGCTGTGTGGGGGCTTGCTTTCAAGCCCAATACGGACGACGTTCGCCAGGCACCTGCATTTGTGATTATAGAAAAATTACTGAGAGCAGGAGCTGAAGTTCGCTGCTTTGATCCGGTTTCCATCGAAGCTTCCAAGGAACAGTTTGCTTTTTTTGAACAACAACAACAAGACAAACCGGAAAGTGAAAAGGTAGATTATTCCAAAGTTTATTTTGCCAACGATATCTATGATGCAGTTTTGGATGCTGATGCTGCTCTGCTGGTAACTGAATGGAAGGAATTCCGGATGCCGAGCTGGAAGGTGATTCACAAATCAATGAAATTTCCGTTGGTTTTGGATGGAAGAAATATTTATGAAAAAGCGGAACTGGAAGAATTGGGATTTGAGTATGAAGGTATAGGCTGAATCAGAGTGGAGAGTTGTTACTAATTAGAATTGAGCGATGAGCAGTGAGGAGTGGAATATTTATAAAATCAAAATTAATTGCAAGTTGAGATCGTCCCGACAATTACTATATGAAAAGTAGTCTGATAATTCTTTCTTTTTTTACAACCGGATTGCTGCTCGGTATTTTCAGAGTTTTTCCCCTGGAATGGATCGATTCAAAAGTCACTTTTTTTGTGCTTTGTCTGCTTATGTTTTCTGTGGGGCTGAGCATCGGGCACGATAAAAACACCATTCAAAAATTCAAAACACTATCTCCCAGACTGCTAATGCTGCCTTTAATGACAATTTTGGGGACTTTTCTGGGCGTGATAGCCGTTGGAGTTTTATTAAAAGGAAGACCGCTAACCGAAGTTTTAGCCGTTGGTTCAGGATTTGGTTATTACTCACTGTCCAGCGTGCTTATCACAGAATATAAAGGAGCTGAATTAGGAACCATTGCACTTTTAGCCAACATCATCCGCGAAGTAATCGCCCTTCTTCTTGCTCCCTGGATGGTGAAATATTTCGGAAAGCTTGCCCCGATTTCAGCCGGTGGTGCCACAACTATGGATACCACTTTTCCTATTATTATAAGACATTCCGGTGAAGAATTTTCCATTGTATCCATATATCACGGATTTATTGTAGATTTGTCTGTTCCTTTTTTGGTCGTATTTTTTTGCGGGATTTGAGTGTGGAGATTTGGAAAATTTCAGAGAAAGATCATTTTTAAAACTAAATATTCTATGAAAATCAAAAAAATCAGCATGTTTGCTGTATTAATTTTAACAACATTTATGGCAAGTGCACAACAATTTGCAGGCGACTGGAAAGGCGCGATCTCAGTTCAGGGAATACAGTTGGAACTAATCTTCCACATCACAGAAAACAATGGCACTTACGAGGCTAAGCTGGATGTTCCGATGCAGGGAGCAACAGGTATTCCGGTAGAAAAAACAGAAGTTGACGGCAGTAAATTGACCCTCGTAATGTCTGCTTTACAGGCAAATTACGAAGGGAATTTGAATGCCGACAGCATTGCAGGTACTTTTAAGCAGATGGGACAGGAATTGCCGCTTACATTAAGGAAATTTGAAAACAAATTGCCGGGGAATCCTGCTTTGGTGTCTTCTGAAGCAGATTTGCTCAAACTTATGGCAAACGAAAAGGGCAACTACAAATACAAAGTAGAAGATTATTTTGCCCGTCCGAAAGCATCAGCCTTCCAACTATCACCCGACGGAAAATATATGTCTTACCGTGAAAAAGAGGACGGCAGTACAAAGCGCCACGTATATGTAAAAGAGATTGCTTCAGGTAAAGTTACCCGTATTTTGGAGGAAAAAGAAGAATTGATTCGCGGATATTTCTGGAAAAATAACGAACGTATCCTTTATATGATGGACCAGGGCGGTAACGAGCAGTATCACATTCACGCAGTGAATATCGACGGGACAAAAAACGTGGATTTAACACCGTATGATGAGGTTCAGGCGAATATTATCAGCATTTTGAAAGACCAGAAGGATTTCGTTATCGTGCAGATGAACAAAAACAACAAACAGGTTTTTGAACCCTACAGACTGAACATCGTAACCGGCGAAATCACGCAACTTTATGAAAATAAAGACATCGCTAATCCGATTCAGGGTTACGATTTCGACAAAGATGGAAATCTGCGGGGTTACAGCCGATTGGTGAACGGCGTGGAGTCTGAGCAGTGGTATAAAGACTTGTCGACCGGGGAATTCAAACTGGCAAAACAGATGAAATGGTACGACTCATTCAGTATTTCGGGGTTCAATTATGCCGGTAAAAATCCGGATGAGGCATATGTTGTTACCAATCTTGATTCAGACAAAGCACGTATTGTGCTGTATGATTTCAAGAAAAATGCTATTGTAAAAGAAGTTTTCTCAAATCCCGAATACGACGCAACAAGCATGAGCCGCAGCCGTAAGAGGAATTATGAAATTGACTATTTTGCCTACGAAGGCGATAAATACATCATCAAGCCGGTCAGTAAATTTTATAAAAATTTCACAAAACAGATGACGAAAGCATTTCCCGGTAAAGAATGCCACATTGTAGCTACCGATGATGATGAAAACACTTTATTACTGGTTGTGCAAAGCGACAAACTCTATGGAACTTACTATCAATACGATACTAAAACCAGGAAATTCTCCCTACTTTACGATCTGATGCCGCAGCTGAAAGAAGCCGACATGGCTGAAATGCGCCCGATAAAATTCAAAAGCCGCGACGGGTTAACCATTCATGGCTACATCACACTTCCAAAAGAAGCATTGGCAGGCAAAAAAGTGCCTCTCGTGGTAAATCCGCATGGCGGACCGCAAGGTATTCGCGACTCATGGGGTTTTAACCCTGAAACACAGCTTTTTGCAAGCCGTGGTTATGCTACATTGCAGGTTAATTTTAGAATTTCAGGTGGATATGGCAAAGAATTTTTGAAAGCCGGATTCAAACAAATCGGTCGGAAGCTGATGGATGACGTGGAAGACGGCGTGCAATATGCTATCGAACAAGGATGGGTAGATAAAGACAAAATAGCCATTTACGGCGGAAGTCACGGTGGTTACGCTACGCTGATGGGACTGGTAAAAACCCCGGATCTTTACGCTTGCGGTGTTGACTATGTGGGTGTTTCCAATATTTTCACCTTTATGAAATCCATTCCGGAATACTGGAAACCGTACCTGACAATGCTGAAAGAGATTTGGTATGATACTGATCAAGAGGCGGAAGCAGCTATTGCAAGGGAAGTTTCTCCGGCGTTTCAGATAGATAAAATAAAATCACCGCTTTTTGTGGTACAAGGCGCTAACGATCCGCGCGTCAACATCAACGAAAGTGATCAAATCGTGGAACAACTTCGCACCAAAGGCGTAGACGTACCTTACATGGTAAAATACAACGAAGGTCACGGTTTTGCTCATGAAGAAAACAGCATTGAGTTTTACAAAGCAATGATGGGATTCTTAGCGAAGTATTTGAAGTAGCCCCTCTCCAACTCTCCACAAAAGGGAGAGAGCAAGAAAAGCCGAAGTGTAAAGTTTACCAGAAAGAGCTGCTCCTATTCGGGCAGCTCTTTCTGGTATTTGTCAAGATAATGATTCTGCATATTGGCTTCAGAGAAGCCGAAGATTTGTAGAAAAATTATTTCAAATAGATCGACCCAATTCGGGGTCGTACATGTTCAATGATTTATCATTCTATAAATGTAGAATTCCTATGGAATTAAATCCAAATAGATCATATTTTGCCGAAATAACTACCCTATCTTTGTCAAATCATACGGTGTTTCCTGATACACAAAGTAATTCAACCAATTGGTAAATAGCAGATTGGCGTGGCTCCTCCAGCGAACCACCGGCTCATTTTTCGGATTGTTATCACGGTAGTAATTTTCAGGCAAATGAATAGACAAGCCTTTTTTCACATCTCTTTTATACTCTGCATCCAGCGTGTAAGGAGAATATTCGGAATGTCCGGTAATGAAAATATCCCTTCCGCTACGTGCCATCACCATGTAAACGCCTGACTCAGGTGATTCTGAGAGAAGTGTCAGTTCCTGAACTTTGAGGATATCATCCCGGCGAATTTCAGTATGACGGCTGTGAGGAACGTAGAACACGTCGTCGAATCCACGGAAAATGGGATTCAACTTATCAAAAACAGAATGCTCGTAAACTCCAAAAATCTTTTCTGAAAGCGGATATTTTGGAATTCCATAAAAATGGTACAAACCGGCTTGTGCAGCCCAGCAAATATAAAAAGTGGAAGTTACGTGCGTTTGTGCCCAATCGAAAATACGTTGAAGCTCCTTCCAGTATTTTACCTCCTCAAACGGCAAATGCTCCACAGGTGCACCGGTTACTATCATTCCGTCGTAGTTGGACTGTCTGATTACATCAAACGACTTGTAAAATTCCATCATATGCTCTATCGGCGTGTGCTTCGGCGTGTGCGAACTCATTCTCAGGAAGTCTACTTCCATCTGCAACGGCGAGTTGGAAAGTAAACGAATCAAATCCGTTTCAGTCGTAACTTTCAGAGGCATCAGGTTGATAATCAGAATTTTTAACGGACGAATCTCCTGACTCTCGGCGCGTTCCGAATCCATTACGAAGATATTTTCATTTCGCAAGGCTTCAACGGCAGGCAAAGTTTTAGGTATTTTTAGTGGCATAATTCTTTTGTTTGGTGACAGATGTTGGATGTCGGATGTCCAGATATTATGACTTTAACATCTAACATCATGCACCCAGTATCAAGCATTTCAATAATACTTTCTATAAATATCCCAGTAGGCATTGGTAGTTAGAAAATCTTTCAGAAACTTATTCAGTACATCGTGCAATCCCATCGATTTCTTGCTCATAGCCCAGGCGTAGTGCTGATTGAAGCCGACAGGCATCGAAAAATCGAAATTTGGATACTCATTTTGCAGCTTTCTGGCTTGCAATTCATCACAGATGGTATAAGGTACTTTTCCTTCAGAGACAGCCTTTACCAGTTCCTGGGTAGTTACTCCCGGTAATTCTCTGGTTTTCAACGGCTCTGCAATTTCATCCGATAAATTTTCCAAACGCAATTTATGAGGCGAATTTTTCGGAATTGTGATCTCTATGTCCTTCAACTGCCTGTGTGCTGAAATCAGGGTTGTTTCGGTCGAATCATTCCTTCCTAAGTGCTGGATCAACATCTGCCTCGAAGTTACAATTGGAATTGTGAAGTACACATTATCTTTCATTTTGGAAGTAACAGGGATGTTCATTGCTATCAAATCAAACCGGTATTCCCAAAGCCCATAAACTGCCGAATCCAGATCGTTCATGATATTTACTTCCAGCTCCAGGCCCATGGAATCAGCAAATGCTTTCACAATTTCGTAATTAAACCCTTCCACCTGATTGTCTTTCAACTGGAATCCAAGCGAACTTCTATCTGTTACTACTCGCAGGCGACCGCTTTCTTTGATCTTTGCCCAATCGCGATGCGACAATGAATCGACCTTCCCGCTTCTATAAGGAATTAAAATCAGCAAGAGTAAAACCAATACTCCTGCTGTGATTCCACCTATGACTTTTAAGCGATTAGACATTGATTATCAAGTTCTTAGTTTCAGGTTTTTATCATTATGCATCCGACTAATTGTAAAAATTCCAGGACAATCCCAGTTTCAACATTGGCGGATTTATTGGATAATTAGGCATATGGTATCCCCAGCCTTTGATTATATAGCTTCCAACGTTGTTATATTCAACAAAAAAACGGGCATGTTTCAAATGGAAATTGGCATAAACGTTAAAAATCGGATAATCGCCGATTTCTATTTCACGCTGATTAAAAAACTGTCCGGTTGCCGGCATGTACGACGGCGCAAAATATTTGGTGTGATACTTCATACTCACTCCGAATTGCGGATACAAATCGACAAACCATTTCCCGTGGTAATACAAATTGTGAAACAACGTCAACATTGGCAATGGAAGCACTTCCTGATTGGAGCTGACCTGGTAAACCGCATTATTTTCGAGCGTGAAAGGTCCCAGGCTGATATCCTGCTTCAAATCGGCAGAAAGCACCTGCACGTTTCCGCTGTGCTGAGTGGGCAGGGCTTTTTCATTGAAATATATCAGATTGGTCAAATTTTCAACGGCTACATTCAGTTTAGTCTTACGTTTCGGTAAAGAAAACTTACCCCCTACGTGCGTTTTATACATTTTGGTAAAATTATTTGCCCATCGGAAATGGTTGGACCAATAATTCTGAATGAAATAGGATGGCTGTTCGTTGCGAACAAAAGCATTGGCTGCGAGTAGAATATCTTCTTTGAAAATTTTAAACTTTCCTTCGGCTTTCCCTTCCAGCCTGAATTCTCCTAATTTATAACCGATCAAATAAATATCACCCAACATCGAATAACGTAAATTTTCTCCCTGAGTTTTTGAGAGCAAACCTCCTACTCTTGTGTTTGATTTTGTATCGTGAAGCGGAATAGTGTCAGGCATATAAGTGAATTGCTGCACCTCATTTTCAATATATCCGGTTACGCCAAACTTCATCCATTTGTTGAATTCTTCTGCCAGATTAATTGAAAGCAAATTTGTCAACGTACGCACCGCAGCAGAGTCATTTGTTGTGCGGATCGAATCGTAGGTGTTTTCATAGAAGTTTCTTTCCAACTGAGGCTCATAGTAGCGCTTCTTCATCTCCTCATACTTGATGGTATGCCCGAAACGGGTCACAGGAACGTACTCGTACGAGATGGAATCTTCATTTACCTTAACTTCGCGGTTGATACCAATACTATAATTATGGTTGTAGAAAAACGTGTTTTTTCTAAAAGCAGAATATCCGTGAAAAAACACAGGCATGTCATTATGTTTCACATCCACATCGGGATTTGTGAGCAGGTCCAAATTACTTAAACCTCCGCTTTCATGGTTGAAATGATTGTTGATGGCCGCCAGTCCGTAGGCAGAATAATGTTTTCCGCTATATCTGCCAAATAAACTTCCCGAAAATCGTTGTGCAGCTTGTTTTCCATTTCCATACCTTCCTTTTGAGTTTAGATAATCCAGCGTAGTGCCGAAATTTGCTTTTTTATTAGGACTGGCCGTAAAAAGAAACTTTACCTGCTCTTCACGATTAGGCACCGGACCACCGGTCAGATAGGTAAGATTGGTGTAAGGAAATGTTGCATCATAATACAGGGCAGCAGGCACATCCATCAGATAGGGTTTGTATGCATCTTCAAACATAAAATCAGTTCCCTGAGGACGTTTCATGTATATCATCGGCTGAATGGGCGAGCCGTAGTTGCCATTGTAAGAATTGGAAATACTGTATCGCTCCACCACATTTTGGTCCTGGTAATTGATGTAAAGCGTATCCATCGGAACGGTATCTGCCACAGCAAACTGCTCGTCGATACGCCATGACTTGATAGCCCTTTTCGTTGGTTTTTCCTGTGCAAAAAGGGCCAAAACGCTTACAGCAAGGCTAATTAAAAATATATATCTTTTCATTCGGATGGTTAATGCCAAAAATTATTCTCGCAAAGATACAAAATGAGATTGGAAATCGTATTTTTTGGGTTTGAAAGTTTGGATGTTTGACAAATTTTAAGGTAAATTCTTGTGAGTTTCGAGTTCTGAGTTCTAAGAGTATTGAGTTTTTTTAAGGAAACCTAAACCTGAAACCTACCTATGCAAAAAGTTCAAAACTCAGAACCCGATACTCAAAGCTTCTTCTTGCATCCAGCACCCAACATCGAGCATTTTTTTAAAAATCTGTTACCGGGTTCTTGTTCAATCAAATAATAATCAGTATCTTTGCACCCACTTTATTAAAAACATTTTTATAACCAATTAAAAAGGTAAAAAACAGTATGTTAAATCATTATGAAGCCGTTTTCATTTTAACTCCCGTTTTGTCTGATGTTCAGATGAAGGAAGCG
>CAZIRA010000091.1:1789-10596 GCA_964541615.1 uncultured Paludibacter sp. | reverse complement strand
TTTTTTCTCTTCAAAACGATTGAAACAGATAGTAAAAAAGGTTAAAAATTGGAGATCGGAAGTGAATTATTACCTATTTTTGTTTTCGTTTTTCTACAATTGAAACAAGAATGAAATTTTCGACATTAAAATATTCTTTCAGTTTTACACTGCTTTTCTGTACGCTTTTCACAACTGCTCAAAATACAGCTGTGGAGCAAGCAAACCAATTGATTGCTTCACAGCGCTATGCATCGGCTTACGAACTGCTTCGTGGAAGTGATCCCAATGATCAGAGCCCGGAAGTTGCGATAGCCAGAACCAATCTTCTTCTCAATTTTTATATCCGCACCGACAAGTTTCATTCTTTTGGATTGAAAGATATTGCCCCAAATCAAAATCTGCACGAATTTAGGGAAAATAACGCTTCTGTGAAGATGCTCACTTACAAACCTGATTCGATACTGACCAAACTGATTCGTCAATACCCGGAAAATTATAAACTTCATTATGCGTTAGGGAATTTTTATTACGAAGTACATCTGGTTTACCCGGATGATGCGTGGTATGAACCTGATTCAATCGTGGTAGCCAAAATTCGTGACAACTATCTTACTGCCTACAATCACGGCGAATTTGATTATTGGTCGCTTTTCGGTATAGGATATTCCTATCTGTTGGATGAGGATTATGATAATGCCATTCCATTTTTGGAACAGTCGATCTTGATGAATCCGGATTATTCGCTCAGTTACTACAATTTGTCTTACGCCTACCTGAGCAAGGAGGAAACTCAGAAAGCGCTTACGCTTGCACTAAAGGCTTACGAAATGCAGGTAATACCGATTTTCAAGGCAGAAACTTCTTTATTGATAGCAGCTATTTACAAAGAGTTGAAGAATAATCCGAAGTCATACGAATACCTGCTCTCGGCTAATAAACTCCATCCAAATGATTACAATGTGCTGGTGCCATTGCTGGAAATGGAAATGGCAATGAATAATCCTGATTACCAAAAGCGCACCAACGAGCTATTTATGCTTGATCCGGACAATCCGATTATTTTTCAGGACATCATGAAGGCTTACAGCGAGAACGAAAAGGACAAAGAATTTGTTACATTTTTAGAAACAAAGCGAAACGAGTTCAAAAACAGCCTTCCTATAACTGCAAATATCCATTTGTACATGGCAATTGCCCAGTATGAGCAGGACGAGTGGGTAGCTGCGAAAATTAACTTTGAAAAGGCCCGGAGTTTATTCCGTAATTTTTACAAGATTGATCACAATGTTTTCAAAGTAATCGATTCATACACAGACGCTATAAAGAAGAAAAAATAAATTTTCTTCTTATTTCAGTAATTTTATCCAATTTCATGAATGGAAACAACAGAATTTGCCCTGAGGCTTTTGGCTGCAATGGGAGCAGGCGGTCTTGTAGGACTGGAACGTGAATGGAGTAACAAAAGCGCTGGTCTCAAGACTAATATGCTTGTCGCCGTAGGAGCTTGTATTTACGTACTTATAAATATTATTATCGGCTTGCAGTCGAACCAGTCAGATCCAACACGTATCATCGGTCAGATAGTAACCGGAATTGGGTTTTTGGGTGGCGGCGTGATTTTGCATCGTGGTGCCAACGTACACGGACTCACTACGGCAGCTACTATTTGGTGCAGTGCCGCATTGGGTTGTCTGGCTGGATTGGGGCTATATCTTGAACTTGCCATTTGTACTGTGACAGTGTTGATTATCAATCTGGCTTTCAAAAAAGTGGACGATTGGTTTGAGGAAGAAGTAAAATCGAGAAAAAATAACGATAACGGTCGAAAATTAATGAATGGTCAGAATTGATATTTTATGTGTAAATTCAATTTTAAAACTCATTTATTTTCAAAAGAACTGATAATTCATTACATTTGCCGTAGATTTTTTTAAGTTTTTACCTATGTGTTAAAATATAAATTATAAACACATGAAACGAGCATGAACGCAAGCATTCGCCAATTCAGATGAAAATTGGCATGCGAGTTCCATGCGACAACTAAAAAACAAATTATTAACGCATGAAAAAGCAATATACATTTGATGATCTTTTGCACAAAGCGGCTTCCTACTGTTCAATTTCCGAACATTGCATTTCTGATGTAACCACAAAACTGAGAGCCTGGGAAGTGGAAGAATCTGATCGGAAAAAAATCATTGAGAAATTGATCGAAGATGATTTTATTAATGAAAAAAGATACGCTGTGGCATTTGTGAGGGATAAATTTCGGTTGAACAAATGGGGAAAGATAAAAATTACTATGGCACTGCGTGAAAAAGGAATTGAAAAAGAATTGATTCTCAGTGCCCTGGATAAAATTGACGAAGGCGAATACCAGGAGCTTTTGTCTATGCTTCTCAAAAACAAATCAAAAACGATAAAATACGATTTTGAATACGAAAAGCAGGGAAAACTATTCCGGTTTGCTCAGAGTAGGGGATTTGAGAATAATGTAATTGAGCAGGTGCTCCGATATATCTAAAAATCAACTTCTTCCTGAAACTCCGGAGAGGAGGCATTTACATCCTTTTTCAGCTGGTTTCTTTTCGAAAACCGGCTGTTTTTTTTATTTATAATCAGTGTGGAAGGTATGTCTTTCAAAGTAGAAATTTCTTTCGAAATCAGAAATTCCCAGCTTGGATAACTGATCATCATGAAACTGAATTTTTCCAGGTAACCTTTTGCAATTTTTGTTGATTTCGAAATTTTCACCCGGGAATTGAATTGCTCGGTCAATAGATTTATTCCAACCGTGATTTTCTCCGCATTTCCATACATTTTCTCCAGATCAAGAATCTCAACAGTCACATCAGGATTGTTTCTCAGAATACGGCGGGCATATCGGAGAAGAAAATCGTCGGTCTCCTTTTCAATGATAATCAAGGTGTTGGAGATTGATTTGAAATCACGATTAATAAATACACCTACGCTGCAATCGCTGTTTTCTATAAAATAACGTGTTTTGTCCTTTATCAATGTTCCGGGATAGAAAATAGCGTTATCACGAGTCAGCGTATTGTAGATTCTATTCAAAAATGGGAAACGCTCGAAATTAGAACTTTCTTTAATGATAGCTGATTGGGTAGTTGCCTGACCGCCACCGACAAGAAGGAAATCGAAATTTTCAGAGTTAACTTTCCCAACAATTTCAGCCTCAATAATGTCTGCTACTCGATAATCGGTTGTAATCGGAATTTGAAGCGAATCAGCCGCTGCTCGAATGCTTGTGAAGCTGTCTTCGGAATACTGCTCGCTGTAAATCGGGTGCGTATCCGTTCCGGCAGTAATGTGAAGCACCTCCACTTCCAATTTGTTTTTTACGCCGTCAAGCACCGTTTTTGCTAATTTCAACAGGTTATTTCCACCTTCAGGATTACCCAGTGCAATTAAAGTTTTGAAAATTCCTTCCGTTTGCTGGCGTAGAAGTTCTTCTTTGACCGCTTTATCGGGGAATATTTTCTCAATAAAATGAAGCAACGGAGTAGTCATAAATGTGGTTATCAGGGCCATAATCACCAACATCACAAACACCACAGGAGGCAGAATTCCCATTTCCAAACCGATGTTAAGAACGATAAGTTCCATCAGTCCGCGAGTATTCATAAGCGCACCAAGTGAAAGGCTGTCGCGCCAACTTTCACCCGCAGCACGTGCCGGAATAATGCTTCCTCCCATTTTACCCACAATCGCTACGACTACAAAAATCAAACAAACCAACCAGAGTTCAGGTGTGTTTAGAAGTCCGATTTCAGTTTTCAATCCGGTGTAAACGAAGAAAAGCGGTAGAAGAAGCGTAACCGACAAATCCTCAATTTTATCAATCATCAGCTTACGGAATTTCGGCATCGGAGGCATGATGAGCCCTGCCATAAATGCACCGAAAAGTGCATGTATTCCAAGCAGTTGGGTGATATATGCCGAAACTATAAGTATAAGAATGAAGAATGCGAAAATGCTTTTGTTCATCAACTCTTCGTTTTGGTAGATGTCACCAATTTTTTTGATAAACGGACGAACCACAAAAAGCATCAAAACTATGTAAAATGTAGTGAAAAGTAGTGTAAAGATGGAACTTGCAAAACTCCCGGTCTGCGCAATGGCGATTACGGCTACCAAAAGCAACCAGGCTGTAACGTCATTTATCGCAGCACTTCCAATACTAAGCGTCCCCAAATGGGATTTGGTGAGTCCTTTTTCCTGCACAATCCGGGCAAGCACAGGAAATGCAGTAATACTCATGGAAATGCCGATGAACAGTGCAAAGGAGGTAAAACTGGAATTTTCAGGAGAAAAATCCCTGTAAATAACAAAAGCCAAAATCATTCCAAGTATAAAAGGAACGACAATACTCGATTGGCTGATGATAAAGGTGTTCTTAAAATTACTTTTCATCTCGCTCATATTCAGGTCCATACCTACGGTGAACATGAATAGAACCAATCCAATCTGACTGATGATATAAAGGCTGTCAAGAGAATTTGGAGAAAAGAGAAAACTGTATGCACCCGGGAAAAATAAACCGAGAAGTGAAGGTCCAAGCACTATCCCAGCGAGAATTTCACCAATTACAGTCGGTTGTTTTATTTTGGCAAATAAGGCACTGAAAATGCGTGAAACTATCAGAATAGCAATGATTTGCAATAAAATCATTGCCGAAGGTTCAATTAAATTATGGAAAGTAAGATTTTTGAAAAGTTCGAAATTGCCAAGAGTTCCCGATGCACTTGTCCGATGTAATTCAGCATCGATTGCACCGCCTCTGCTTATTAAAAAATAAGCAATTACGGCAAATACAACAAGTATGAAGGTGAAAACCCACCAGGATTTGTCTCTTTTATTCATAATAACAGTCATTTCAAAACAGATTTTAGCCTGTTTTGTAGGCATTGAAGTTATCTAATTTTCGCAAAGATAGCTAAATTTAATTTTTATCAATTAGTTAAAATGTCAAAAAATCTTAACTTTTCAATGGCTGGTTGTTGGCAAAATAGACTGTTTGTGTTGGAAATGCAAACTCAATTCCCTCATTACTAAACTGTTTGAGGATTTCAAGATTGATTATTGAAGTGGTTTCAAATCGATCGTTTGGATCGAGTACAAAATAGCTGAAACGAATTTTCAGTGCTGAATCGCCAAAATCTTCGAAAGCAGTTGTGATTCCCTGATTGCTGACCTGTTCGTTTGATTTTGCAATATTTTCAAGGATTTCAAGTGCTTTCTGCATTTTTTCGGGAGTTGTATCGTAAGTGATACCAAGATTTGTGATAATCCGAACCTGAGGTGCTGCAGATACATTGATAACAGCATCTTCTACGATTTTGTAATTCGGCATGGTAATCAGCCGCTTGTCAAAGTTTCGGATTTTGGTGCTTCTCACACCGATATCTTCAACGTAACCTTCATGCTGACCGATTATAATCCGATCGCCGATGCGGAAAGTGCCGTCGAGTAAAATTGTAAATCCACCGAAAACGTTTTTCACCGTGTCCTGCGCTGCCAGTGCAATGGCAATACCACCGATTCCAAGCGTTCCGAGGATAGCTTTCAGATCCAATCCGGCATTATTTAGTGCCACCACCAGCCCTAATGTCCAAATCAGGAATGTGAAAACTTTTTTTATCAGCGAAATAAAATGGGTGTCCCGATGGAAACGTTGGCGGTAATAAGTGTCGCGTTCGCTTTTCTGGATAAAATACTCGTTTAATAATCTATTGACTAAATGGGCGATAAACCAAGTTACGTTGAGGACAGTCAGGATTTCATAGATTTTGAAAAGCGTATCGTCAAACGATTTGCTCATTTCCAATCTGCTGAAAGCTGTCCAGATTGCTATGAGGACTATCCCGACTTTTAACGGAGTTTCCAACGAATTGACGATGATGTTGTCAAGCTGGTTTTTAGTTCGTTTGGCTATTGCACGAAGATAACGTTTGTTGAAAATAGTAATCATCCAATTGATTATCAGAGCGAAAAGAATTATTCCGCCTGAAATCAGCCAGTTTTGAAGTGTGTTGTTATAATAAATTTGATCGATCATGTTTTTTAAAGTTATTTGTCCTTCAGCTGACGGATGTTATTTAATGGTTATTACGCTTCGCTGTTATTTTTTGTTATTTGCTACGCGTTTTTGGATGTAAACTGACGCTTGACGCGGCATTTTGCATTGCTGAAACATTGCGTTATTTTAATTATTATCGAATTAATTATCAATTCGTATCTAAAATTAACAAATAAACGATTTAACTAATCAACCAATCAACCAAAACATTAAAATGGAACCGCATCGCTCGGCATCCGCCAGTCGCCTCGTGGCGAGAGGTTTACGCTTCCCACTTTGGGGCCGTCGGGTGTGCAGGAACGTTTGAACTGTTGTTGGAAAAAGCGTTTCAGGAAAAGTTTCAGCCATTTATCTATGGTTTCATCACTATATTTTTCTGCAAAAGCATTTTTTGCCAGGAAATGAATTTTTTCGAGTGTAAAACCGAAACGAACGAAATAGTACAGGAAAAAATCATGCAATTCGTATGGGCCGACAATATCTTCCGTTTTCTGACGAATTTCGCCTTTTTCATCGCCCGGAAGCAGTTCCGGACTCACCGGAGTGTGAAGTACGTCTTGCAGAATGGCAGCAGATTTTTCATCCAATTGTCCTGAAGCCCAATCCACCAAATAACGAACCAGCGTTTTCGGAATGCCGCTGTTGACACCGTACATGGACATGTGGTCACCGTTGTAGGTAGACCAGCCGAGCGCCATTTCAGACAAATCACCCGTACCGACCACCAGTCCGTTGTGTTTGTTTGCCAAATCCATCAAAATTTGAGTCCGCTCGCGTGCCTGAACGTTTTCATAAGTCACATCGTGAATGGATGAATCGTGACCAATATCTTTGAAATGTTGCAGGCAAGCCTCTTTGATGTCAATTTCCATCGTCGAAATTCCCAGCGATTTCATCAGTTCCAGCGCGTTGTTATAGGTTCTTCCGGTTGTGCCAAATCCGGGCATGGTAATTCCTAAAATCCGTTTGCGGTCATATCCGAGTTTATCCGCTGTTTTCGCACATACGAGCAGTGCCAGTGTGCTGTCCAGTCCTCCAGAAACACCGATAACCAGTTTGTCAATTCCGGTATGTTTCCACCGTTTGGCAAGTCCGCTAATCTGAATTTCAAAAATTTCATTACAACTTTCATCACGTTTTTCCGGTGATGGAATAAATGGATGCGGATTGATTTTTCGGGTGAGGTTGAATTGTGGTTTCAGGTTTGTTTCTTCATCATCCGATGCGTATTCTACTCTCAATGAATGGATATCTGCTGTTTTGTTGTGAAAATTTGAGTTTTTCAATCTTTCTGCGCGAAGTCGCTCAACATCAATTTCGCTGAAAATTAGTTGAGGTTCAATGCTAAATCGCTTGCTTTCGGCCAACATCGTTCCATTTTCAGCTATCAAAGCATTTCCCGAAAAAACCAAATCAGTTGTACTTTCTCCAAATCCTGCCGAAGCATACACGTATCCGCAATGACAGCGAGCCGATTGCTGTTCTACCAGTTGCTTGCGATAGGCGTGTTTGCCCACCAATTCGTTGCTTGCTGAAAGATTAAAGATGATTTCAGCACCAGCGACTGCTAAATCCGAACTGTGCGGATTGGGCATCCAAAGATCTTCACAAATCTCAACGCCAAAAACAAACTCATCCGTGCCGAAAAGATAATTGTTATGAATAAACGTGTTTTGGCCGGCAAGTTCTAAATAATAACCGTTAGAATTAAATTTTCCGCCAGTGAACCAGCGTTTTTCATAAAATTCATTGTTGTTTGGTAAATTCAGTTTAGGTGAAACACCTAAAATCTTACCGCTTTTTATAACTACACCGGCATTGTATAGTTGGTTGTCAATTCGCACAGGCATTCCCACAATGCTGAAAATATCTAATTCCGCAGTTTCTTCTACCAATTTTTCCAGGGCTTTTTCTGCGTCATTCAGTAGCTGCTCTTGGAAAAACAAATCGCCGCAGGAGTAGGATGTGATGCTTAATTCCGGAAAGCATACGACTTCAACGCCTTCTGTAGCTGCTTTTTTAATTAATTCCGTGATTTTTAATGCATTGAATGCACAGTCGGCTACCCGAACTTCAGGAATGGCAGCAGCTACTTTGATAAAACCGTAACTGCCCCCTAACCCCCTAAAGGGGGAATTTGTAGAATGTACTTTCATTTTTTAAGGATGAAGTTATATTTTAGGATAAAGTCATTTATAAGTAATTTTAACTTTTGATTTTACAATCGTTCGTTATTTATTCGTATTGTAAAACAAAATTCATGTATCATCCACATAAGTTTTCGGGATGTTGGTTTATTGTACCGTTCCCCCTTGAGGGGGATAGGGGGCTTTTATTTCTCCATGTCGCTCAGATGGATTTTGATTGAATTGGAAGAAATATTGATTTCCCATATTGATAATGCCAGTGAAACGATAAGAAACAGAATGGCTACACCAAAGATAATAGCGGCAATTGTTTGTGAACCAATGTAAATAACGAACATCGTAATCACACAAATCAGCAAACTGGCCACTCCGAAAAGCTGCATCAAACGTGTAAGTCGGAGCCGTTTTTTTAAGTTATCAATCTGTGCTTTGGTCACTTTGGATTTGTCTTCCAGGTATTTTTCTTTCAGATTTCTTACCAAAGCCGTGTAAGCCAAAAAACGGTTGGTGTACGCCAAAAATATCAGCGAAATAGCTGAAAATAAGAATGTCGGAGTGATGAGTGTGAGTTCTTCCAT
>CAZIRA010000091.1:0-1689 GCA_964541615.1 uncultured Paludibacter sp. | reverse complement strand
ATAAATCCCCAGATTAAACATCAAAATGTACTTTGAATCAAAATCAACAGCCGGATTTTTGTGAATCTGATATCCGACTCCCAATCCGGCCTGAAGCAGTCTGTCAGCTCTGTAAACGAACATCGGACCGATATAAGCTGATTTATAATTAGTTCCAAAACCTTGTTGCCAGGCCTGAATCGAAAGATACGGCGAACTCACGGTAGGGTAGAAGTGGTAATTCAATCCACCCGAAAAACCAGTAACTCCAGCACCCAGTTGAAAACTTAAACGTGGCAAGAACATGGTTTGAAGTTCAGCTCCGAAAGCTGAATTGCCTCCTATACCGATTCCGGCACTGAATGCAGTTTCCCCCGCAAAATCCCACCTGCTGTGGCTGTAATGGTAAACGTTTTCCTGTGCTTTCCCGCTAAGTAATGCAATTAAAAAAATAAATGTAAGAAAAATTTTTTTCATTTCTGAAAATTTAAGTTTTTTTCGCTCATTAATGACAGGATGGGTCATCAATTTCCGGCGTACGAAGCAGATCGGCCAGGTTTTTCCCCAACTGAACGCACTGCAGGTATTTATCCTCCTTCAATCCCATCTTTTCTTCCACACTATCGTCTATTATTCGCCATTTCATTTTTTCTCCGAATTCAGCCAGTTTTTTATTCGAAATTCCTGCCCAGGAATAAGAACCAAAAAATCCGAAATCACGTTTTCTTACCTGGCGAAGTTCAATTTTTGTCAAAAGGGAGTGAATTTCAGGATGAAGGTCGTTACAGTAAGTCGGACTGCCGATTACAAGTCCTTTGTATTTGAAAATATCCCGTAAAATTATCGAAGGATCCGATTTGGAAACATTGTGCATTACCACGGTTTTGATACCGTTCATCACCAGCCCCTGTGCTACCGATTCGGCCATCCGTTCGGTGTTTCCATACATGCTTCCGTACACAATCACCACTCCGTTTTTCCCTTCGTAACGGCTCAGCTGGTCGTAAATATCAACGGTTTTTGAAGCCTGTTCTTTCCATACCGGACCGTGTGTAGAGCAGATAATCTGAATATCCACCGAAGTCAGTTTTTGCAATGCTTTTTGTACAGGAGCACCATATTTACCCACGATATTAGCGTAGTAACGGTACATTTCGTCCCAATATTTATCCAGATTTATTTCGGAATCCAAAATCCCGCCGTCCAATGTGCCGAAGCAACCGAAAGCATCACCTGAAAACAATACTTTCTCTGTTTCATCAAACGTCATCATTGTTTCCGGCCAGTGTATCATCGGCGTCAAGTGAAAAGTGAGGATGTGGCGACCGAGTGAAAGCGTTTCACCGTCAGAAATTTCCAGCGTATTATCATCAATTCCATAGTAACCGTTGACCATTTCAAGCGTTTTTTTGTTTCCAACCAACACTACGTTCGGGAAATATTTACGGATTAATGTGATTGAACCCGAGTGATCCGGCTCCATGTGGTTGATTATCAGATAGTCAATCGCTCTGCCATTGAGCTGCGACTGTATTTTGTCAATAAAAACATCGCCGAAAGAAATTTCAACGGTATCAATCAACGCAACCTTTTCATCTACAATAAGATAGGAGTTGTAAGACACGCCGTAAGGCAACGGCATCATGTTTTCAAATTTGTCTTTTTGGCGATCATTCACGCCGACGTAAAAAATTTCTTCGGCTATTTTTG
>CAZIRA010000090.1:0-11062 GCA_964541615.1 uncultured Paludibacter sp. | reverse complement strand
TATATATCAATAATGAAAAAAGCACTTTTTATTATCTTGCTGTTAACAGCGGCGAATTTTCTTTCTTCACAAAATCGCCCTGATTGGGAAAATCCCGAAATTTTTGCAGTTAACAAAGAGTCGACACGAACTACATCTTTGCCGTATCCTGATGAAAAGTTGGCGATTGCCGATGATTACAACCAGTCACCTTTTTACCGTACGCTGGATGGAATGTGGAAATTTCATTGGGTACCGAAAGTTGCAGAAGTTCCGGAAGGTTTCTGGAATGAGAATTATGACGTAAGCAGCTGGGCAAACATTCCGGTTCCGGGAAATTGGGAGTTCAACGGATTCGGTATCCCGATGTATGTCAATACAGGTTTCGGATTTCGTGCCCGTCCACCGCAGATTGACAGAGATGATTCTCCTGTGGGAGCCTACCGCAGGACTTTTGACATACCAGAAAACTGGGATGGCAGACGCATTTTCATCCATTTTGAAGCTGGTACAAATGCCATGTATGTTTGGATTAACGGACAAAAAGTGGGTTACACACAAAATTCCAAAAGTCCGGCTGAATTTGACATTACAAAATACATCCGCAAAGGATCAAATACAATTGCCTGCCAGGTTCATAAATTCAGCGACGGTACCTACCTCGAAGACCAGGATATGTGGCGTCTGGGCGGCATCAACCGCAGCGTATATCTGTACAGCACAGCTCAAACACGCATTCAGGACTTTTTTGCTCATCCTGATTTGGATGCGAAATACAAAAACGGACTTTTCCGACTGGACGTATCGCTGAAAAATTACTCCAATTCACCTGCCGTGAGGACACTCGATGTTTTACTGGTGGATAAATCAGGTAAGAAAATCTATTCTAAATCTCAGAAAAAAACCATTCCGGCCAATGAAACCCTGAGTTTTGAGATTCCACAATCGCGGGTTTCATCTCCGCTTCTTTGGACTGCCGAAACACCCAATCTATATACAATGGTATTGACATTGAAAGATGAAAAGGGCGGGGTAATTGAATCAACTTCCCATAAGATTGGATTTCGAAAAATAGAAATTACAGACGGACAGCTGTTTGTAAATGGAAAAAAAGTCTATTTCAAAGGAGTAAATCTACACGAATTCAACACCAATACCGGAAATGTAGTTACCCGCAAAGAAATGATGCGCAATCTGCAATTGATGAAAGAGCTGAACATCAATGCGGTACGTACTTCTCACTATCCACAGCAACCGCTTTGGTACAAGCTATGCGACGAATACGGAATTTATCTCGTTGACGAGGCTAACCTCGAATCGCACGGCCTGGGATATGGAAAAGACAACGTATCCAACTTCCCGGAATGGCACGGACAGCACATGGACCGCATCATTCGTTTGATTGAAAGAGATAAAAACCACGCGTCAGTGATTTTCTGGTCACTTGGAAATGAAGCCAGCAACGGAAAAGCATTTTTCGACATGTATGACTGGGCTAAAGCACGCGACAACAGCCGTCCTGTGCAGTACGAGCAAGCTTATCAGCGCGATAGAAATACCGATATCATCTGCCACATGTATCCATCCTGGAGTAATATGCAGCGTGATGCAAAGGCCGATTTAGGCAAGCCGTACATTATGTGCGAGTATGCTCACGCGATGGGAAATAGTATGGGTAACTTCCAGGATTACTGGGATTTAATGCGCTCAAGCAAAAATATGCAGGGCGGTTTCATCTGGGAATGGTACAATCACGGATATCCTGCAAAAGACGAACAAGGACGCTTCTATTGGGCTTATGGTGGTGATTTGGGCGGATACAATAAAATGAATGACGGCAATTTCTGTATGGACGGAATGGTCAGCCCGGATCAAAACTACATTCCTCACACCTACATTGTGAAAAAAGTGTATCAAAACATCCTTTTTGATACTAAAGATTTGAAAAATGGAATAATCACTATAATCAACGATTTCAAATTCACCGACATTACTCCTGAAAACTACACTTACAAATGGGTTTTGCTGAAAAACGGAGAAAAATCTGCTGAAGGAAACTTTGATGTTACCGTAAAAGCTGATTCAAAACAAGACGTAAAACTTCAATTGCCAGTGATGGAGCAAAAGCCGGGAATTGAATATTTCCTGCAAGTTTTCGCTTACACAAAACAAGCTACTGAACTTGTTTCTGCCGGATTTGAAGCAGCAAAAGGTGAATTGGCGTTTGCGTCAAACAACTTCTTCGCATCGGAGAATGTTGATGGAAATTTGGAGGTTCAGGAGAAAGACAATAACCTGATAGTAAAATCTGGAGACATAGAATATGAATTTTCACTCCGTGACGGACGTGCGTTGAATAATATCAGAAATGACAATCGCAATGTGTTTCGTGAACTTCCACGCATGAACTTCTGGCGTGCTCCGACTGATAACGATTTTGGTTCTGGCGATCAGTACAGATTAAGATTGTGGGATGGTGCAAGCCATAATTTGATTTACAAATACAAAGGACAAGAAAAACAAAACGGTTCAGTAACTGTAAAATACGAAGTGAAACCACGCGGCATTGAGGCAAAAGTTGATTTGGCATATACTGTGAACAGAGACGGAAGTTTGACCATAAATGCCGATTACAAAGCACTTTCAGATGAATTGCCGGAAATGATGCGGTTTGGAATGATCATGACTTTGAATAATGATGTAAATAATTTCACCTGGTACGGCCGTGGACCTCACGAAAACTATGTTGACCGGAATCAGGATGCTTTCATGGGCATTTGGAGCGGTAAGGTAAAAGATCAGGCGTTTGAATATTACCGTCCGCAGGAAACAGGAAACAAGACTGATGTTCGCTGGCTGACTTTGAAAACAGACGAGGGGAGAGGAATTGAAATCAAAGGTGCTCAACCGCTTTCAGTTTCAGCTACAAACTTCAAACCTGAAGATCTTGATCCGGGAATGCATAAAAGACAACAACACTGGAAAGATGTAAATCCTCGCTGGGAAACCGTACTTTGTGTTGACTTGTTCCAGCGCGGTGTAGCCGGATTGAACTCATGGGGAGCTATTCCACTTGATCAGTATCGATTCCATGCCAAGGAATACAGCTATACCTATACGATTAAAATGTTGAATTAAAAATTTCAAAATCAATTAAGAGACAAAATTTCAAGGAAAATTAAATGTTAATTTCACCTTGAAATACTTTATTAAATGCCTGACAGAAAAAACATAAAACTTTTCTCAATCAAAGCATCCTTCGTTCTGATACTTTTCTCCCTGGCATTTTCTGTTACGGCTTTGTCGCAAGGGAAAGTTTCAGTTTTTAGAATTGGTGAATCTTATCCAACCGATTCTGCTTATGTTCTTGGAAAAGGAGAGCAACTTTCCGGGCAGCAATTTCAGACAGAAGGAATTATGTCTTTCGCCGGTTACCAGTACACCGTTTACTACAATCACTCAAGGAACGTCTGTATTGCCCGCCGAAAAATGCCTTCTGGAAAATGGGAAGAGGTGATTTTGCCTTATCGGAACAAAGCAGATGATGCCCACAATGTGATAACGATGGGCATTTGTGCCAATGATGGAACCATCCATCTGGCATATGACCATCACAATGATCCGCTACATTACAGTTATTCTATTTTGGGAAATGCTAATTTTCCGGACGAAATGCCGTGGACTGCAGCATCTTTTTCAGAAACGACAGATGTCATGGACCTCCCTGTTCCGAATGTGACCTATCCGCGTTTTATCCCCAAACCGGATGGAAATCTTCTGTTTGAATGCCGTTTCAACTGGAGCGGGCATGGTGACAGTTATTTGAGAGAATATGACGGACAAACAAAAAAATGGTATTTAATCGGACGCTATGTACAGGGTGAAGATATTGAGCCGGATGCATGTGCCTATATCAATGGAATGAACTACGATAAAGAGGGGAAACTTCATGTAACATGGTGCTGGCGAGACGATTACGGTGGACAAACCAATCACGATCTGTACTACGCCTACAGCGATGACAACGGATTTTCCTGGAGGGATACCTACGGCGATTTGAAAGCCCGTACCGATTACATGGTGCCTGAAACTGATAAAACTACAAGGAAAAGCCTCGGGCAGACCAAACGGAGTTTTATGGTGGAAGAAATCCCGCTGAATAAGGGTTACATCAATCAGGAAACTCAAGCTGTTGACAGCAAGGGAAGGATTCACGTAGTAAACTCTCACATCCCGATGGATGAAGGAACCGATAAAAACTGGGCAAGTTCAAGGCAAAAAGCACGGCTTCACCACCGATACAGAGATTCAGACGGAACCTGGCAGACTCGTTTGATTAAGAATAAGGGAAATACGGTAAATTCCTTTTGCCGAGTAAATCTGTCATTTGACGCTTTTGACAATGCCTATGTGGTGGCAAATGGAGCTGAAATTTATACTGCAACGGCTGCAAACGATTACAACGATTGGGAACTCCTTTCCGACTTGGATAAAAACAGGTTTATTTCAGAACCTTTGGTCGACAAAAAATTGCTTTTGGAAAGCGGAGTGCTCTCATTTGTCTATCTGGGACCGGATAAAAAGATAACGGTGATCGATTATTTGGCCAAAAATCCAAATAAACCGAATGGTAAAGGTCTTCTGGTTGAATATTTTTCTGACAAAAAATTCACAAAGAAAATAAGTTCAGAAGTAAGCGCCAATACTGCGGGTCTTTCAATTCCAAAAAAGACAAAATGCATTCGGATTTCCGGAACTTTTGAAACTTTGCTGGGTGAGGATTATAAACTGATTGCAACTACAAAAGATGAGATAAAAGCAATTGTGAATGGGGAAGAGGCAAAATTTATATCGAAAATGAAAAAACATAAAGGAATGGAATTTTCGTTTAAGAAAATTCCATCACACAAGAATACTATTTTGATTGAAGCTAAAACCTCAAAATCATTTGGATTGCAGTGGGTGAGCAAAAGCACAGCTAAAAGTGCGATTCCTTCTTCGTCCCTTTATCCAAATTAAATAAAAACCGAGAGAATAAATATGAAATTTACCGTCCATAAAGCACTTTCATCAGTAGTCATGTTGTTTTTGGCATTTTCGTTATATTCATGTTCAGGAGCAAAATCAGCTTCCGGAACATTAGCTGGCACTCCAAAATCCGAAGTCATCGAAATTATCAAAAAAGTAAACAATTACTGGCAGGAGTCAAATCCGAAACATGGTGATGCTTTCTGGAATAGAGCGGCTTACCACACCGGAAATATGGCTGCCTATCAGGTTACGAAAGAGCAGACATTTTTGGATTATTCCATTGCCTGGGCAGAGCATAACGAGTGGAAAGGTGCAAAGTCGGACAATAAATCTGAATGGAAATACGCCCGATACGGTGAAGGACATGATTTTGTGATGTTTGGCGATTGGCAGATCTGCTTTCAGGTGTATGCCGATTTGTATAAAATCAAGCCGGAGGAGTACAGGATAGCAAGAGCCAAAGAGGTGATGAATTATCAGATCAGCACACCTCAAAACGACTATTGGTGGTGGGCTGACGGACTTTACATGGTGATGCCGGTCATGACAAGAATGTATAAAATTACAAAAAATCCGCTTTATCTGGAAAAAATGTACGAGTACTGGAAATATTCTAATAGCATCATGTACGATGAAGCCGAAGGCATCTATTTCCGTGATGCGAAGTACGTTTTTCCAAAACATACAACTCCAAACGGCAAGAAGGATTTCTGGGCAAGGGGCAACGGATGGGTTTTTGCTGCGTTTGCAAGAGTACTGGAAGACCTTCCGAAATCGGATAAGCATAGAGATACCTACATCCAATATTATCAGAAAATGGCTGAGAAAATTGCTGAATCTCAAATGCCGGAAGGGTATTGGTCGAGAAGCATGCTTGATCCGGATTATGCTTCAGGCTATGAAACGAGTGGAACAGCTTTTTTTACCTACGGATTGCTTTGGGGAATAAATAACGGATATCTTTCGAAGAAAGAATACGGAAAAACGGTGGGAAAAGCATGGAGTTATTTAACTCAAATCGCACTCCAGCCAAGCGGAAAAGTGGGTTACGTGCAGCCCATCGGTGAAAATGCAGGACAGCACAAAGTGAACGCTGAAACTACGGCTGACTTTGGAGTAGGAGCTTTTCTACTGGCAGCATCAGAAATGGTGAAATCTAAAAAATAAAATATTCATTTAGCAGAAAATTGAAAAATATGAAGAAAATTAGTTTGTTATTTCTGGCAGTTATGCTTGTTGGATCACAGCTTGCAGCCCAGGTCTCGTTTGGAAAAGCTGAAAAAATTAATCAATCCTGGCGCTTTATGTTGAAAGACGTAGAAAACGCACAGCAGCCAATCGTTGACGACAGCCGTTGGGAGCAGGTTTCTCTGCCTCACGATTGGAGCGTGAAAGGTGTTCTCAGCCCGAATTTGGCAAGTTGTACCGGTTATCTTCCGGGAGGAATCGGATGGTACAGAAAATCGCTGTTGATTTCTGAAAATAAGAAAAATGAGAAAATATATCTTTATTTCGAAGGGGTTTATAATCGGAGTGAAGTGTATATCAACGGAAAACTTCTCGGCAAACGTCCGAATGGCTATATCTCATTTATGTACGATGCCACGCCTTATGTTGAATTTGGGAAGGAGAATGTCGTTGCCGTGCGTGTGGATCACAGCCAGAGTGCCGATTCACGCTGGTACACCGGTTCAGGAATTTACAGAAATGTTTGGTTGATAGCTGCTAATCCGGTTCACATTGCACAATGGGGAGTTTTTGCTTTTCCGAAGAATGTGACTGCAAAACAAGGAATATTAAGCGTTGAGGTGGAAGTTGAAAATTCATCTTCTCAAAATGCTTCACTTCTTGTAAATAATGAATTAATCGATTCTTCGGGAAAAGTGGTAGCTAAAAATTCAAAAAAATTAGCAGTTGCAGCTTTACAAAATGGAAAAATTCAAACAGAAATAAAAGTTTCCAATCCTGTATTGTGGGATTTAGAAAATCCAACTCTTTACACACTGAAAACAACCGTTTTGCAAAATGGTAAAACTATAGACCAAACAGCTACTGCAACTGGTTTCAGAACATTTACCTTTGATCCGGATAAAGGTTTTGCACTGAATGGAAAATGGATGAAAATGAAAGGAGTCTGCCTTCACCACGATGCCGGAGTGCTCGGATCTGCCGTTCCACGTGAAGTATGGAGAAACAGGTTGATGACTCTTAAGGAACTTGGCGTGAACGCAATCCGAACAAGCCACAATCCGCAAGCACCTGAAATGTACCAGATGTGTGACGAACTTGGATTGCTCGTTCTCAATGAAATGTACGACGAGTGGGAATTCCCAAAACGTAAATGGCTCGAAGGTTGGAATCAGGGAACTCCCGGCTTCCAGGGCTCTTATGATATTTTCAAAGATTGGAGCGAGATAGATTTGGCTGATTTTGTTCGTCGCGACAGAAATCACCTTTCAGTATTTGCATGGAGTGTAGGAAATGAAGTTGACTATCCGAATGATCCGTATTCCCACCGGGTATTAGGTGGCGAAAAAGCCGGTTTCACACAGGCTTCTTACGGTGGATACAATCCGGATGCTCCGGATGCAATGCGCCTGGGTGACATTGCAAAGCGATTGGTGAAAGCAGTAAAATCTTACGATCAAACCCGTCCCACAACTGCTGGTTTGGCCGGCGTTGCCATGTCAAATGAAACTGAATATCCGGGTGCACTGGACATAGCAGGTTACAACTATACGGAAAGCAAATACGATTCTGATCACGAGAGATATCCTCAACGAGTGATTTACGGCAGTGAGAACCGCCACGATATGGAAGCCTGGAAAGCTGTTCGTGACAAGGAACACATTTTTGGACAATTTCTGTGGACCGGAATAGATTATCTTGGTGAGTCGCACAAATGGCCGTCAAGAGGTTTTGGCTCCGGATTGATTGATTTTGGCGGAAATATCAAACCTCGCGGATACTTCCGTCAGGCTCTCTGGTCAGAAAAACCAATGATTTATATCGGCACGGCTCCGTCCAGAAGAGATGGTAACTGGGTTACACAGGATGCTTGGCCGGTTTGGAATGGTTATACTGAAGGGCGCAATGTGCGGGTATTCTGTTACACAAATGCCGCTAAAGCACAGCTTCTGCTTGATGGAAAGGAAGTGGGAGCTATGAAAGATTACGATGATAATACTGGTGTAATCCATTGGGATATTCCTTACAAACCCGGGAAACTGGAGGCGGTTGGATTTGATAAATCTGGCAAAGAAGTGAGCCGCTATACTATTCAGACTTCGAAACGTCCGCAATCACTCATTACCAAAGTGAATAAAGCGACTTTATCCAAAAATTCTGATGTGGCTCAAGTCTTCATTCAGATAGTTGATGAAAACGGGGTTCCTGTGTCCATAGCTGACAATGAAATCACCTGCAACATTTCCGGTCCTGCAGTTTTGCTTGGCCTCGAAGGAAGCAACAACGAAGACATGACCAGCTATACAGATAATGTACATCGTGCATACAGAGGGCAGTTGGTGGCTTACATCCAGTCCGGGGATGAAGCCGGTGATGTAAGGGTCAGATTCTCTTCTCCTTGGCTGAACAGTGCAGAAGTATTGATTTCTGTGAAGTAGGGTTACTAAGATAATGATCAAACTAAAAGCCCTTTGCACGCCATGCAAAGGGCTTTCTTGGTTGAATTTATAGAACTATGATCCGTTTTTTTGAATTAGAGAAAATCAGCTATTTCAGCCACGACCACCGCTTCGCCCAATCTGTCATTGCGTCAATGCGCCATTTCGAAACAGTTTTGAATCCGTGAAGGTTTTTGTCAAACAGATCCTCGTCACTTTTATCGGTAAACCAGTTATTTCCAAGTTTGTAGTCTGTCCTACATACTCTGCCCGGCCAGATATTTTCAATTGTGATTTCGCCCTCCTGAGTAGGGAATCCGGGTAAATCGGAAACGATGGTGTATGGCATTGTCCCGAGGGTGTAAGTAGCATGCCTGACTGCATAAATCCCGTCTCCTAAATAGAATCCGCCCCATGTTTGCTTGTTTATGGTCATGACTATACAGACAGAGTCTGACGGGGGCCATTGACACGAAACTCCATGATTGAATAGATTTGAACGGTGTCTTGCCCTGTGGTCGGCCTGTGGAATATAATATGCGGACTGTGCGTAAATTTCACAAAGCTTCCTCCCCACGATTCTTTGACTGGATCATTCGGATTGCCGTCCATCATGTAAGGCAAAGACGGAGTATCACCCAGTTTAGTATTTCTGTTTAGGTAATTCTTAAAGTCCTTGCCGAGATTTCCGCCTCCACTGATGAATGTATCGTAGTATTTACCGTTAAATTCATCCATCTGCTTGTAGTTAGCTATAAAACCACGGTACGAAGCATTGTTTTCAATGAACCACAGATTAGGAAAATTCTCCACAATGTAAGAGTAGCTGTTGGTACTCCATTTTTTATTCGGTCCGCCAATCCAGTATATCTTTATTTTGTCCTGAATATCGGGGGCGTCGTGCAAAGCTTGAGCCACATCATCCAATCCTCCCCACACAAGCAGACCCACAGAGGCCGTTTGCTTTTCTTTCAGGCACACTTTACAATCCAGTCCGAGTCTTCTGTAGCAGTCTGATATACATGGTAAGGAGCAGCTCCTTTTCTTCCCTGTTTGCTGATAGAACGGAGGTATTTGGGAGTTAGGAAGCCTTGTGCTTGCTTTTTCATATTCTTCAAATCTTTTTCAAATATATCAATCATCCTCAAAATCTCGGATACACTGCCACTGCCGTAAGAAGGTGAAGATACAAGTCATTTATTTTCAAATAGATAGCTGTACGTCAGGAAATGTGCCATCGATTGATTGTCATCTGGATCCGTCCCCCCGATATCTGTACTGATAAGAATCCGGGGTTTTACCGGAACTTGTTGCTGTGCAATTAATATCGCAGGAATGAAACCAAAAATGAAAATTAAAAACTGTTTGTTCATGTTTTATTGTAGAAGTTAGATAAGATTGTTTGATATTATCTGCTTGAGAAGGTTCAAGCGGGAGTGGGTTATTAATAACGTTTGACGGTCATACTCAGTTACCGTTTCAGGGCGCTTTTGTGTCGTTTTTCCTGAAAGATGTCAGGGGAACGGAAGTTAGCGTACCTTCAGCACGGCAATTGCGTACAATCGGTTGTGTGTGGCGGTCTTATTGCTGCTTGTCATGTTCAACCCATACCAGGTCATCTGTATTATATCCAATTTCCTTTGCAATCTTAAGATACTTATTTTTTATCTCTTCAGGTATATTAACCTCGCGAGACAGAATCCATAAATACTTTGTGCTTTCTCCGGCAATCAGAGCATATTTGTACTCATCATCAATTGCGAGGACATTGTATCCGGAATAAAATGGGCCGAAAAATGAAACTTTAAGCATGGCTGTGTTTTCCTCTCCAACAAACTTTGCTTTACCAATTGCTTGTTTCCATTCTCCTTTTATTGTATTATAGCCTTGATTGTTAACTTTTATAGTTCCGTTCTCATTCAGTGAATATTCTGCAGTGGTGTTGCTTAAATTCCGTTCGAATTTAAAATCTTTTCTGGCAATCTCGTACCATTTACCGAGATATTTTTCTTTATCAAAAGGTTTTACAGCTACTGCTCCCTTAGGTATAGTAGCGCAAGAATATAATCCTGTCATAGAAGTAAAGATTAAGAGTAAATAAATAAATTGTTTTGTTTTCATTTTTTCTGGAATTAGTTAATAATTATATTTTAAAGTCAGTGTGGTTGAGATTGTTGGGCCAGCACTCCACGGTCATGTGCCCTTTTTGCCGGATTTACCCACTTTGCGAATTAGCGGATAAAACAATCGTAGTGCTTTTTGTTTGAATGTTTCCATATTTTTTACTGTTTCATCGTTTTTGTTTGTGTGGTTTTTTATACTTACGTGGAAAGTGTTTTGTGTGCAGCCTTATTGTGCTTCGTCACTTCAGTTTGATTTGAATTGAGTCGTCAGGCAGGAATAATTTCTCCATAACACTTGCAATT
>CAZIRA010000089.1:8344-11086 GCA_964541615.1 uncultured Paludibacter sp. | reverse complement strand
GCATAATACAGCAAAAATCCTCCAACAACCAGCTTTGAAACGATTCCCAGCAGCAAACCGATAAACGATCCAAATCCTGCTTTGATGGCAGCCTGCGTCTGTTTTCCGCCGGAAAGTTCGCCTGCAATGGCGCCCACGAAAGGTCCGAGCACAATGCCCCACGGACCGAAGAACAGCCCGACCACCATTCCAATGGCACAGCCCCAAATGCCGCGCTTGCTTCCTCCGAATTTTTTGGTTCCCCAGATCGGGACGTAGTAATCAAGCAGTTGCACCAGGATAACCAGCACCGCCCAAAATATAAGAAACTGAAGAGAAAACTGTACTTTATCGGTGAAATGCATGAGTAAAATGCCGCCGTAACTAAGCGGAACGCCGGGTAGAACAGGCAAAACCGATCCGATTATCCCAACGATGATGCAGGCAAATGCCAGTATAATGAGAATTGTATCCATATAAGTTTCTTTAACTTTGTCAAACGACGTTTTCTGATTTTCAAAATAAACCAATATATGACTTTCGAAATCTGCCATCTGTTACACAAAGATACAAATAAACTGTTTTATTAAAAGAAAAAACCGTAATTTTGTGGAAGAAATAGAATTTCATTTTTGACTATGAACAAGTTTTCCAACCCTTTAAACGCATTTATCGAATCTGCATTTTCACCCAAACCATACAAAATCGGTATAGCTTTGAGTGGCGGCGGGATTAAGGGAATGTGTCATGCGGGCGTGTTGAAAGCGCTCGAAGAGGCAGGTGTTAAGCCCGACATTATTTCGGGAGTGAGTGCCGGTGCCATTGTAGGTGCATTATATGCCGACGGACATTCGCCGGATGAGATTGCTGAGATTTTTGAACATGTGGAATTCCGGAAAATGACGAAACTGCAAGTGCCCGACGGTGGTTTTTTTCGTACAGAACGATTTGAAAAGTACCTTGGGAGTAAATTGCGGGCTAAAACATTTGAGGATTTGAAAATACCGCTGAAAATCGTGGCCACTAATTTAGACAGAGGCGAAAGTGTTACATTTTCAAGTGGAAAATTGCTTCCTGTGATTATGGCTTCCACTACCGTTCCCATCCTTTTTCCACCCAGGAAAATCAACAGTGAAAACTACGTGGATGGCGGTGTTTTTAAGAATTTTCCGGTGAGCATAATTCGGGATGAATGCGAATATTTAATCGGGATCAATGCCAGTCCGCTGGTAGTTACCGAGTACAAAAAATCCATTCTCAATATCGCCATGCGCACTTATAACTTTATGTTCAAGGCCAATATCATAGCCGATAAAGCCATGTGCGACTTCCTGATTGAGCCGGTGGATATGGGAAATTACGATACGTTTGAAACCGAAAAAAGCCGCGAAATATACGAACTGGGATATCATTCGGCAAGAGAATTGATACAGGAACGATTGAAACAGTTGAAAATGACAAAAACACAGTAAAATTACGAAAATATGTAGTTATTTGATTGCAAAACGATGCTGATTAAATAATTATGATTAAATTTGCACAAAAATATTGACAAAAATACTTTAAAACTTAAAAATAGAAATTATTATGCCTGGAGTATCCGAACGATTGGCGTCGCTGTCGCCATCTGCCACATTTGCAATGGCACAAAAAAGCAACGAGCTGAAAGCTCAGGGAGTCGATGTAATCAGTCTCAGCGTGGGTGAACCCGATTTCAACACGCCCGACCACATCAAAGAAGCAGCCAAAAAAGCAATTGAGGATAATTTTTCGTTTTATTCGCCCGTAGTGGGCTTTCTGGAATTGCGTAAAGCCATTGCCGAAAAACTAAAAAACGAAAACGGACTCACTTACACGCCCGCACAGATTGTTTGTTCCAACGGTGCCAAACAGTCGCTTTGCAATGTGCTGATGGCCGTTGTAGGCAAAGGCGACGAAGTGCTGATACCAGCGCCGTTTTGGGTGAGCTATCCCGAAATGGTGAAAATAGCCGACGGAACTCCGGTGATTATTTATTCTGATATTGAAAGCGATTTCAAAATCACGCCCGAGCAACTGGAAGCTGCCATCACTCCAAAGACAAAAGTGATCATGCTCTGCTCGCCCTCCAACCCCACCGGAAGCGTGTACACGCGTGAGGAGTTGAAAGGGTTGGCTGATGTTTTGGCAAAATATCCCGAAATCATCATCCTTTCCGATGAAATCTACGAGCACATCAACTACCTGGACAAACACGTGAGCATTGCCGAATTTCCGGAAGTTTTCGAGCGTACGGTGATTGTAAACGGAGTTTCGAAAGGATATGCCATGACCGGATGGCGACTCGGATGGATAGCCGCACCGAAATGGATTGCTGATGCATGCAATACGCTTCAGGGCCAGTACACTTCCAATCCCTGTACTATTGCCCAGAAAGCTGCCGAAGCCGCTTATACCGGCGACCAGCAGTGTGTGGCTGATATGCGTGTGGCATTCGAACGCCGCAAAAACCTGGTGGTGAAAATGGCCCGTGAAATTCCCGGACTAAAAGTAAATGAGCCCAAAGGAGCATTTTACATATTCCCCGATTGCAGTGCCTATTTCGGAAAATCCTACAACGGAACCACCGTCAACAATCCCGAAGACCTGGCACTCTTTCTGCTTGCCGAAGCGCACGTAGCCTGCGTGGGAGGAACAGATTTCGGAGCGCCAAACTGTATCCGCATGTCATACGCTACTTCCGATGAGAAATTGGTGGAAGCGTTTACGAGAATTAAGGAGGCG
>CAZIRA010000089.1:4961-8244 GCA_964541615.1 uncultured Paludibacter sp. | reverse complement strand
GATTTTTAAAATTGGGCAGAGTTTTTTGTTTAAAAATAAGGGTAAATTTCATTCGAAAATACCCATTATTGGGTATTGTTTTCATTTTAATATTGCAATAAATTTGCAATCGATAAATTGAAATAAAATCGTAACTTAATGTGAATTACAATGAAAAAAAATTACCTGATTGCAATTGCCGTTTTTCTGAGCACAAGTGTGTTTGCTCAGCTTACTTTAGTCACAACTTTTACTGCTGCCAACGAACTGAAACAGGAGCAAATCCGTGAAGATAATTATTACCAGGGTCATGTGTTTTATTTCGGACAAGGGAGCACTACAAGCAGTCAACTCTATAAAACCGACGGCAACACAATTACTCTGGTGAAAGATTTTGGTCCGGTATATCCCGAAGGCGAAACAGCTTCGGGAATTTCCATTTCGAATTTTAACCAAACTTCCGAAAAACTTTTTTTCACACGCAGTTCCTTTCGGTTCGGGACCACAGCTCCTCTGGATGCCATTACAGAATTGTGGACTTCAGATGGTACAACCGAAGGTACAATCAAATTAGCCTCTTATCGTTATACGGGAACCAGCAGGTCTGCCTTTGTGCTATCCGGTGAAAGTGGCGGGACATACCATAAATACCAAAACAGCATTGGTAATAAACTGATATTCAATGGTTACGATTCGGAAAATCCCGGTAATACACTTATTATGTGGGTTTCGGATGGTACGGCAGCAGGTACCAAACCTTTACTCGACAATGGTGGCGGAAAAGTGTACGGTGGTGTGTTTTTTGGAACCCGAATGAACGGCAAATACTATTTTGGTGCCCGTCCGCAAAATTCCATCGATCCGGGAGGGCATCTTTATGAAACCGACGGAACAAACTCCGGAACCAAAAAAGTAAATTCCGGGTTGTTCTATATGAGTTCGAACACCAGTGAACCGCTGAACGGCAAAATGCTGTTCTGGGCCAATACCGTGAATGAAAATTACGGGCTTTGGGAAAGCGATGGTACTGATGCCGGTACAAAACCATTCGCGGGACTTCCGGGAACAACCGGCAAAAAAACATACTATTTGACAGGTATTGATATGGCAAATGATGGCAAACAGGTCTATTTCACACTTCAGCCGACAGCTGCAGTCAGTTCAGCCGAAGTGTGGGCAACCGATTTTACTCCCGGAAACACCCGAAAAATAAGAGATGAATCCAATTTTTTACCAAATAAAATTGAGCTTGGAAATGGCTTCGTTTATATTTTGTACTGGGACTACAATTTGGGAACCAATGCAAAGTTTAAACTTGGATACTCCGACGGCACTTTTTCGGGTACAAAAACGCTTTTAGAGGAAAGTGCATCCGCAAGTAGTTTTGGTCTGTACCAAAATTCGTTGTATTTTCCCCAATATGAGAGCAAAAACGGTTTTCTGTATTCCAATGTTGAGCTTTGGAGTTCTGATGGGACAGCTGAAAACACCAAGATGCTTCATGATATCTATCCCGGTGAAGTAACATTCTACAATCCTCCTTATAAACTATCTTCTAATCCCCGCTCATTTTTCGTCCTCGAAAATGTGTTGTATTTTGTTGCTAAAAACGGGAATAACACGAATTTGTACAGGCTCAAAGATGCTGAAACATCTTTGGAAACTATAGGTTTCGGTAACAATAACGGGTCGCTGAGTGTTTTCCCCAATCCGTGTACAGATTATGTAAGCATTCATTCAGCAGGTAATGATGAATGGACACTTACCAATTTGCAGGGTAAAGTGGTGATGCGAACAAAACTTGCAGAAGGCAATAATGTGTTGAATGTTAAGGAGTTGCCTAAGGGAATCTATTTAGGTATTATTCGTAATAAAATCAATGGAGCAACTTCATCCGGAAAAATCATTAAGGAGTAAAATATTCAGACTCAGTCAGAATGCAATAAATAAATGGCCTGCCTAAGAACATTTTAGTGCATTTCAAAGTTAATAACTTCATACGGAAAATTTTAATTTAAAATCTGACATCTGTTCACATTATTTTCTGAAAAATGAAGTTAAGATTACGATTCACCCTTTTGCTCTTGTTTCTCTACGCAAATATATCGGCCTATACACCGAAAGCTGAAGCATATTTGCAACAATACAGGAAAGCAGCATCAAACGAAACGGGTTTGAAGGCATTACTTGACTTTTGCGGAGAATATAAAACCTATCCGTTTGATACGTTGAAGAAATATGCTTCAGAAGCGCTGTTGCTTTCACGGCGTTTGCAGAATGAAGATTCAGAATTGCAGAGTAAATTCTGGCTGGCAACTTATTTTTACCGTACCAGCCAGCTGGATAGCGCCCTAAACATTTGTAGACAACTGGAGAAAAGCAGCATTCGGGATGTTTCCCTTGACCGGAAAAACCGCTTGTTAATCAGTTCAATCCTGATAAAAAAAGGACAAAACCAGGAGGCAATCAGCAGATACTTTTCTTTACTGGATGAATCCGATATTTATAGTGACACACTTTCGTATTTATCGGCTATTGGAATGAAATTTACTATTTGCTAATTATTCGTTTTACCAGCTCAAATCCATTCATTTATGTCTCAAAATCAAATTAATATTGCCATTCTGGACGACCATCAAATCATAATTGACGGATTGAAACTGCTGCTGGAAATCGACAAAAATATCAACGTGGTGCTTGAAGCTACATCAGGCAGTTTTTTTATGAGAAAACTGACTGAAATGGGCAGAGAAGTTGATATCGTGTTGCTGGATTTGATGATGCCCGAAATAAGCGGTTTCGAAATGGCTGCAATGCTTAAAAAGGACCATCCCGACATAAAAATTATCGTATTATCCATGAATATAGATGGAAAATCCATCAGCGAACTCAAAACAAAAGCCGGAATCAAAGGTTTTCTGTCGAAATCTGTTGATAAAAACGAGCTGATGACAGCCATAATGACTGTACATAACGGTGAAGAATATTTCAGCGAAGAAGCTGAACGCGAAATAGGAAATTACGAAAAAATCAGCAAAGAACTGGAGCAAATAACCCTCACCAAGCGCGAAATTGAAATTATTCGCCTGATAGATAATGGGCTGATAAACAAAGAAATAGCAAAAAAACTTTTTATCAGCGAGCAAACTGTAACCACACATCGGAAATCTATTCTGCGTAAAACCGGAGCTCACAATGTGAGTACTCTTCTGAATTTTGCAAGAAAAGCACAAATCATTTAAATTCAGAACCCATCATTTCCGGGTATAATGAGTATGTAAGTCAGATTTCGGATTGAACAGTT
>CAZIRA010000089.1:0-4861 GCA_964541615.1 uncultured Paludibacter sp. | reverse complement strand
TTTGCCATAGCCAAAGGAGTGAGAAAATACGGGTTTTCGGCGCATGCGCCGCTTCCGTTTCACACTTCGTGGAATATGAATCTGGAGGATTTTCCTTACTATAAAAATGAATTTTTCCGTCTGAAAGAGAAATATGCAGGTCAGATTGAACTTTTTCTCGGTTTGGAAGTGGATTATATTGAAGGAGTTTTTGATGCAAAAAGTAGTCTGTATTCCTGGGATGATATTGAGTATAAAATCGGTTCAGTGCATTACCTGGACCCGTTGCCGGAAGGCGGATTTTTCTCTGTGGATGGAAAATTCTACAATTTTCAGAAAAAATTAGATAAAATTTATAACGGTGACATCCGAATAGCGACCGAACGGTTTTTTGAAATTAGTTCCAACATGGTTCGCAAAGGAGGATTTGACATCGTGGGGCATTTGGATAAAATTTCGCAGAACGGGATGAATTGTCCCGGATTTGACAAAACGGAAAAGTGGTACGTGGATTTGGTTACGGATTATCTGGAGTTGATAAAGGAGCAGAATCTGATGATTGAAATCAACACTAAATCCTTTACAGAACTCGGAATTACGTATCCCGACGTTCAGTTTTTTCCCATCGTCCGTGAGTTGAGAATACCGGTTATGGTCAATTCCGATTGCCATTATCCGGATAAGATTACAGATGGATTTTACGAGGTTTATGAATTGTTGAAGCAGGCAGGATTTCAATCGATAATGGAACTGGCAGGAAAGGAGTGGGTGGAAAGCCCCCTGAATTCCCCCTTAGGGGACTTTTTACCAGGTGCAAATGATTAATTAACGTGAGTTCGAAATAATTTTTGTCCGTAGGACATCTATATCAATAGAATGAATTTATCGGTTATATTTTTCCTGTAGGGAATATATCCCCTACGGGGAATTAGGTACTATTTAATATATTTTTTCTATTGATATTAATTCCCTATGGGAAATTAAAAAGCATTCATTCAAGTAGATGTCCTAATTCTTATATCGAACTTACGTTAATTACTAATGTATTAGCAACTAAATTTATTCTTAAATATCCCTTTTTTGCCCATCAATCCGAAACTCTCCCTTTTGGGGGATTTAGGGGGCCGGTCTTTATCTCATGGATTTTAAAATAGTTTCACCATACAAACCTACCGGAGACCAGCCGGAAGCCATCAGGCAGCTGGTGGACGGGGTCAACATGGGCATTCCGTACCAGACTCTCCTTGGTGTGACCGGTTCGGGTAAAACATTTACCATAGCCAATGTGGTGGAGCAGGTGCAGAAACCAACGCTTGTATTGAGCCACAACAAAACTCTGGCAGCCCAGCTTTACAGCGAATTTCAGTCCTTTTTTCCCGACAATGCAGTAGAGTATTTTGTGTCCTATTACGACTACTATCAGCCCGAAGCCTACCTTCCTGTGACCGATGTTTACATCGAAAAGGACCTTTCCATCAATCAGGAAATTGAGAAATTACGCTTGCACACCACGTCGTCGTTGCTGTCGGGTAGGCGAGATGTGCTGGTGATTTCGTCGGTTTCGTGTCTGTACGGTATCGGAAATCCCGATGACTTCAACGAAAACGTCATTGTGGTTCATCGTGGGCAGAAATTGGTGCGAAACGTTTTTTTGCGTATGCTCGTGGATAGTCTTTACACCCGAAATGAAATTGAATTAAATCGTGGAAATTTCCGGGTAAAAGGCGATACGGTCGATGTTTTTCTGGCTTACAGCGATTTTATTTTGCGGATTGTTTTCTGGGGCGATGAAATTGAAGAAATTATGACGATTGAACCGGCGAATTATCGTGTTTTGGAAAGTTTTGATAGTTATAAAATATATCCGGCGAGCATTTTTGTAACCACCAAACCGCGTATAATGAGAGCAATTGAGATGATAGAAAGTGATTTGGCGGTGCAGGTCGGAAATTTCAAATCGGTAGGGAAAGACTACGAAGCAAAACGCCTATACGAGCGGGTTACATATGATTTGGAAATGATTAAGGAACTTGGTTATTGTTCCGGAATTGAAAATTATTCCCGTTACTTTGACGGGCGGGCGCCGGGAAGTCGACCGTTCTGTTTGCTTGATTATTTTCCGGATGATTTCCTGCTCGTTGTAGATGAAAGCCATGTTACGTTACCGCAAGTTCATGCGATGTTTGGCGGTGATGCTGCACGGAAGGCAAATTTGATTGAATACGGTTTTCGGTTGAATGCTGCAAAGGATAATCGTCCGTTGAAATTTGATGAGTTCGAGGAGCTTATTCCTCAAACCATTTATGTAAGTGCCACGCCGGCCGATTATGAACTTCAAAAATCCGAAGGTATAGTGGTGGATCAGGTAATTCGCCCCACCGGACTGCTCGATCCGGTCATTGATGTGCGCCCGAGCTTAAATCAGATTGATGATTTGCTGGAAGAAATTACCCTGCGTACAGAAGCGCACGAGCGTGTTTTGATTACCACTCTGACCAAGCGGATGGCGGAAGAGCTGACTGATTATTTGCTTAAAATGAACGTGCGATGCAATTACATTCACTCGGATGTAACCACACTTGACCGGGTGCAGATTATGGAAGATTTGCGGAAAGGCGTGTATGACGTACTTGTAGGTGTAAATTTGCTCCGTGAAGGTTTGGATTTGCCGGAAGTTTCGCTGGTAGCCATTCTGGATGCAGATAAAGAAGGTTTTCTGCGAAATCACCGTTCGCTCACTCAGACTGCCGGACGTGCAGCCCGAAATCTGAACGGAAAAGTAATTATGTATGCCGATAAAACGACTGCGAGTATGCAGAAAACGATAGACGAAACCAATCGCCGTCGCGAAAAACAGCTAGCCTACAACGAGAAACACGGCATTGTACCAACTGCTATTGTGAAAGGCGAACGCAGCGCTTTGAGCAAAATGGAACCGAATGCCTACATCGAACCAACCAAAGAACTCACAGTTGCAGCTGATCCGGTAGTACAATATATGACCAAACCCGCCCTTGAAAAAGCCATTGCGAAAGCCAAAAAATCGATGCAGGAAGCCGCCAAAAAGCTTGAATTCCTCGAAGCTGCGCAGTATCGGGATGAGATGATGCGGCTGGAGGAATTGCTGAAGAAACAATAGGGAAACGGACATTCCAATCCGTTTTGTCGAACAGAATTGTCCTACCTCATAAATAAAAAAACCGACACACTTCTCACGAAGCATGTCGGTTTTCAGGGATTTTGAATTGAAAGGAATTCCTACTCGGATACCACTTCAAATGGAATTTCGACTGTTACTTCTTTGTGAAGTTTGGCAGAAGCAGTGTACTCGCCAACTTCTTTGATAGAAGCTTTTAGTGCAATAAGTTTTCTGTCAACAGTAACACCTGCTTTTTCAAGCGCTTCTGCTATCTGAATTGGACCTACGGCGCCAAAAATTTTACCGGTTGAGCTGGTTTTAGCTCCAATTGTCAGGTTGCCTACTGCTGTAATTTTTTCACCAAGTTCTACTGCGTTGTTTTTGATAGCTTCCAGTTTGTGAGCTTGTTGTCTCAGGTTTTCAGCCAATACTTTCTTTGCAGATGCGCTTGCGATAACAGCTTTCTTTTGTGGAATTAAGAAGTTACGTCCGTAACCGTCTTTAACTTTCACTATTTCTCCTTTGTAACCCAGGTTGATTACATCTTCTAATAATATAATTTCCATAATTTTTTCTCCTTTCTAATTATTTCATCATATCGGTTACATAGGGAAGCAATGCCAGGTGGCGAGCTCTTTTAACTGCCTGAGCAACTTTGCGTTGGTATTTCAACGAAGTGCCGGTGATACGACGAGGAAGAATTTTACCTTGCTCGTTCAAGAATTTTTTCAAGAAATCGGCATCTTTATAATCGATGTATTTGATACCGCTTTTTTTGAAACGACAATATTTTTTCTTTTTTACATCCACTGTTGGTGGAGTTAAATATCTGATTTCTCCGTGTGCCATTGTTTAGTTCTCCTGTTGTTCTTTTGTTTCTTCTTTAACTTCTGCGGTAGCAGGTTTTACTTCTTTTTCAGCTTTTGGTTGTGCTTTGGTGTGTTTTCTTTTCTCAGCATACTCATAAGCGTATTTGTCCAAACGGAATGAGAGGAAACGTAGTACACGTTCGTCGCGACGGAATTGAGTTTCCAGCGTAGCGATCACTGTTGGATCTGCATCAAACTGCAACAGGGTGTAAAATCCTGTCGATTTTTTCTGAATAGGGTAAGCCAGCTTGCGCATGCCCCAGTTTTCTTCATTTGTGATAGTTCCTCCGTTGTCGGTGATGACAGCTTTGAACTTATCTACCGCTTCCTTCATCTGAACATCAGACAAAACGGGAGTTAAAATGAAAACGGTTTCGTAATTGTTCATAAATAAGTTTAATTAAAAACATTGATGTGCTAAATGACAGAAGGTTGCCCTTCCCGCAAAAAGCGGGGCGAAGATAGGCATATTTTCCCAATCTGCCAAACTGTATATCAAAGAGTTTATAAAAAAACCCACCGCTGGGGTGGGTCTTATTTTTGACAGCGGCAGCTGATATTACTCTGGAGCAACCAATTTGTATCCTTTGCCGTGGATGTTCATAATCTGCACGGTCTCATCGTCTTTGAGGTGTTTACGCAATTTGGTGATGTAAACATCCATACTTCTGGCGTTGAAGTAGGTATTTTCTTCCCAAATGGTCATCAGGGTGTAGTTGCGCTCCAAAATCTGATTCTTGTGGGCGCAGAGCAATGTGAGCAGTTCACATTCCTTGGTGGTCAGTTTTGTTTGCTGATCGTCGAGCATGAGTAGTTGTTTCTGGGTATCAAAGTTGTATTTCCCAATTTGATAGGTGGATACTTCTTTGCTTTT
>CAZIRA010000088.1:0-11198 GCA_964541615.1 uncultured Paludibacter sp. | reverse complement strand
TTTGCCCAAAGTTCGTATTCAAAAACGTACGTACCTTTTGGCAGATAGTTGAAGAAGAACTGTGTGGAAGCATCTTTCGTAGTTTGGTAGTAAACTGTGCCTTCCTTCCAGCTTGTGCCCGAAAGCTGATTCAAAGGCTCAAAGCAGGAAGCCCGCAGGTCTTTCAGCAATACAAATTCCAAATCGCGGTCGGTAGTAACTACCAGTCTTGTAATCACTTTATCGCCTTTTTTCAGCTGTGCCTGAGCTATCGGAACCATCGATTTTCCTTGGTTCGTAATCCGCTCTACAAACAGTTGCTTGCTGATTTTCATCTCTTTACCTTGCGATTTCACTTTGTCAATGTCCTGATAATACTGCCAATACGCCGAACCCCACGAAATACCCGAAGTACTTTTGCTTTCTACGGTAATTTTGCCCATTTCAGGTTTCAACGTTTCCACCGGAATGGTTTCTTTGATATAAGCTGTTCCGGCTTCTATTTCTTTGGTTTTCAGTGTGGTATTGCCAAGTTTGATAACCGCATCTCCCTGATTTGAGAGCCAGTCGGTACCGTAATTCAGCAACGCATAAATCGCATCCAGCGTGCTGAGCGGGGTATCCCAGCGCTGTGTTTGCTTTTGTTTCAGCAGCCAGATTTTCATCTCGTCCATGTCTCCGCCAGCTTTGCGGATTTCACCAAAGGCTTCCATAATCGCTGTTTGTGTGGCAATCGGGCGTTCGTGCCACCACCATCCGGCTTTGTTGGTATTCCAGTACATTCCGAGCTCATCGGTTTTCATCGCATTTTCCCGAATCGAAGTCAGGATTTCATCTGCCAGCTTCGTTTTGCCGTTTCGGTGCGCCACGGTTGCCATCATCGCTTTGCCGTAGAGTGTCCAATTTGTCCAATATTTTTCCGATTGAGCGGTGTAATATTTCATGGCTTCTTCGGCTTCTTTTGCAATCGGGATATTTGGATATTCTGAACGAGTGTGTAAATAGAATAACTGCAAGTTGTTGATTGTCTGCTGTTTTAGATAATCTTTGTTCCATTTTTTCAGTTCAAAGAAATCCTTGGCAATTTGTAAATCAATGTAATTCAATGCACGATTGATTGCGTCGTCGGCAGACAAATCACGATTTGTCCCTGCGGCGATCATTTTATTTAATCTTGCCAAATTAAACAAAATTTCCTGCGTAATATATCGACTCTCAGGCATTTTTTCAAACCACGTGAAACCACCACTCGGTGCTTGCAGTTTCAGCAGTTTGTCCATGTAGGTTTTTGCCTGATTGCGGGTTTGATTCAGGTCGAAAAGCAGTGCAATTTGCCGTTTTTGCTCAGTTTCATCTTTGGCAGCGAGTACCCATGGCGTTTCGTCCAGGAGCATATTTTTCAGTTCCTGATTTTTTTCCAGATTGGATAACAATGCATCACGTGTTCCGCCTGACTTTTTCCATTTTTGAAAGGTCGAGGCCAGTTTTGGATTTGCATTGGCAATGTAGCTTCCAAGCGTATTGGCGTAGTATCCCGTCAGATAATCAATGGCATTTTCACCCTCTATTTTTGCCACGCTCGGCAATGCTTGAACGGCGTACCAGGTCGGATTTCCGGCGTATTCAATGGTAAAATTCTCGGTATCTACATTTTTCAAATTCCGAATGAAATTATCAAACGTGAATGTGCGTGTTTGTCCCGCTCTGAGCGTCATCGTTTGACTTTCGGTAACGAGTACTTTGTCAGGCAATACGGGTAAATATCGTTGCTCTCCATCCGAAAATTTTTCTGTTTCAGCCACAATTTTCACCACTGCCAAATCAAAATCTTTTAATGAAGGAATTTCCCAAGTGTAAGACTGCGTTTGTTTTGGCGCAATCTCAAATCCTCCCTTCGGAGGGTGTGGGGGTTGGTTTTCTATCGTCAATGTTACTTTCGGTGTCAATGTTTCTTCACTTAAATTCGTAACATTTGCCACCAAAATTAATTTATCCGATTTTCGCACAAAGCGTGGTAAATTCATCTGAACCATCAACTCTTTCTGCGTAATTGCCTGCATTTCATTTTGTCCAAAATACAAATCCTGCGTATGCGCAAGCATCTTCACATTCCAGCGGGTAAGGCTCTCAGGTGCGGTAAATGCCACTTTTACATTTCCCTTTTCATCGGTGCGAAGTTGCGGATAGAAAAAAGAGGTTTCATTGAAATTGGTACGGATTTGGGGTTTGGGTTGTTCGCCAACAGTTTCAACAGCAACTAGCGCATCAGACGCCATTTTTGAAGCTGGAACCGCCATATCCATTACAACAGCTTCATTTAATTCCATACTTGACTGAGCAACAGCCATTTCTTCTTTTACAGCACTTGTACGTCCTAACCCTCGAATTCTAATTCCACTATATGAATTTTGAATATAATTCAATCCGAACCAATTAAAATCGTCAAAAACAAAATCCGAAACATCCGTCCATTTTCCCTGCGAAATATTCGCATAATCCCCGCCGGTCTCACCGATTCCTTTGCCGTTCCAGGCAGGCGAATCTTGCACCCATTCACGGTAAGTCGGGTTAAACGACCACGCGTGCTGACGAAGCGCATCCAGCGATGCATCATACATACCAATCAGCAATTCGGCAGTCTTTTTATCTTTTACCGTTTCGGGAATATGGATTGTCCACTCGGCATTTTCGCCCGGTTTCAGCTTGTCGCGAAACACGCTCACGCTCGGTGTCAGCTTTTTCTCTTCCACTTTTCGGGAAATAATCACCCGCTCGGTGAAAAACTGCTCGTCTTTCACAAACGTAAACTGCGCCGTAATGCCAGCCCCGTAGCTCTCTTTGAATGGGATTTCGAATGTTTTTATCTCGTCGTTAAATTCCACCCATCGGCTTTCGATCGCCGTTTGTCCCTGCATCAGTTCGTAGAGTACCGACGTGTTTTTGGTGGATGTTCCGAAATTAATCGTTGCTTTTTCGCCCGGTTTTAGTTCGGTATTTGACGTGGTCAACCACTTGTAAGCCTTTACAGGCAGGTGTTTGTCTTTTTTATCGTACAGAATAAATCGGTCTTCGGTTTTCACTTCGTTTCCACGATTATCTTTCGTGGTAAAAATAATTTTGTAAATTCCCGAAGTGATTTTTTTCAAATCAAGTACCAATTTGTCCTTGGTTTCCAAAGAACCTGTAAGTACGGTTGCACCTTCTTTCCACACGGTTTTTTCATCCGTTTTTTCGTAGAAAATATCCGGATTTTCAAGTTTTACTAATTTATAATTAACCGTTGATTGCACCGTTTCTCCGTTCAATGTCTGCGTGGTTACATCCAGCGAAATTTTCTCGTTCCGTTCCACTTTTTCGGGCATATCCGCTAAGATAAACAGCGACTTATCGCCCACCGAAAGCGACTGCTCGCCCTGCTGTGTTTCGCCTTTGGGGTCGGTGACATCGGCATACACGTGGTAAGTGTAATAGGTGTCGTTGCTTACACCGCGCCACGGAATGAAAGTGGGTGATTTCTGGTCCTTCACGGGCTTGAATTTCACAGTAAAATTACCTTCGCTGTCCGATTTTGCGGTGCCGGTGGTAATGATTTTGTCCGGCTCGCTGTGCCACCACCAAAAACGGTGCGGACGCCGAACCACACGATATTTCACATCAGCATCGTTGACATTGTAGCCGGCGTAAGCTTTCACATTGCCTTTCACCGTCACTTCTTCACCAAAACGGACTTCATCTTTCGGTCTGTCAATCGTTACTTCAAAGGTCGGACGCTTGTATTCTTCCACCCAAAGGTTGATTGACGTGCTGTTTACGCTCATGCGATAAGCGCCGTTCAGCCCCGATTCAGGCAAAATAGACGAACCGGCAAACGACCCGAAATCGTTGGATTTTACTTTTTGTGAACTAACTTTTTCCCCGTTTACGTTGAATAATTCTACTTCAAAGTCTTGTTTTTTAGCAACTTCCTGCTTGGTCTTATCTGAAAAATACGCAATTCCCTTATAATAAACCGTTTGCCCCGGTCGGTAAATGGAACGGTCGGTAAAAAGCGAAATTTTTACATCTGATTTGGGTTCCGACTGATTTCCGTACCAATAGGACTGCGTGCTGGAAGTGAAATATTTGTCGTTCCCACGTTCGAAAACAGCGATATTATTGCCTTGATTTCGGTCAGACGGAATTAAATATTTGCCATCGGCAGACGAAATTACTTTTTTTACAAAGTTCAAATCGTATTTGCTTCCACTCCATTTTTGGTTGTAAATGGAAACGGTAACGTCCTTCTGCGGTTTGCCTGAAACCCGGTCCATTACGTACAGTTCGCCTTCCGAGCTTTGTCCGTTTGTTGTGATTTGATACGGCTTATTTCCGCTCTGACGTTGGATAAATGCCAAATCGGTAATGGTAAATCCGCCGAGCGTTTTGGCTTCTGCTTTCTGATTTCCCGGCTCTTCCACCGTGTATTCATAAATGCCGTAATCGCCTGTTTTTATGGTGAAAACAGTATCAACATGGTCGAAGTTATCGGTCTTTTTAGTCGCGAGTGTCTGCATGAAAACTTGTGTCCGCTTCGGATAAAGCGACTTCTGATAACTACGGTTATCGTTCATCCTATACTTCTGATACTCAATCGCAGTGGCATTTATCTTGTAAACTGATAGTTTTACCTGATTGATATTCTGTGACTTAATCTCAATTTTTAGCGTTGAACCCGGTTTGGCTATTTTATCATTTTGAGAGAAAAGTGTTTTTGTCAGAATGGTGTTTTGTATGTTTTTCAGCAATCCGATACGTAGGTAATTCGGATATTTTTTAATACCGTTTTGAGTAATTTCGTAGGCTGTTTTTCTGTTTTTCTCTATGTCTTTTTCGGGCTCGGGGAGTTCTTCGTATTTTTGAATGTAGTAATTTGCCTTTTCCGCCAGGATTTCCACAACGGCTTCGTTGTCGGCGTATTTTTTTTCCAATTCATTGATTTTGGTCAGAAATCTTTCCTCCCGATTTGGATTTTCAAACAGCAATTTTTGCAATTCGGCATACACCAACGCCGGTTTGTTGTTTTGGGATTTATTAAAATCAATCAGTTGATCGTAGGTTTCAAGAATTTGATTCTTTAAAAATGTGTCGTTGCTTTCAGAGCCGGAAGCGGTTGCAGTCATCCCACGGAATGGTCGTCCGCTGTAGATATTCCCGTCATTGTTCGAAAAATTCTCGAATAAATCAATCTTTTTATACGCCAAAAAATCAAACAAGGTAGGCTTTATCGTCCGGCTGTCTTTTCCACGTTCCAAAATTGCATCGTATTTTTGAACATCGATTTTTTTCAGAATTTCAGGATTTGACAAGGATAAATTGCTCAATTCCAAAACTTTATTTACAAAGTGGCTTCGGGTCCATTCCTTCACATCATCGGGCGTTGTGCCTTCCAGGTCTGTGCGACGATTGATATTGTATTGGTTAGATTGATAATAATTATTGTATAGCTCCGCCGTCATTGCGAACATCACGGCTTTGTCGGCCGGGTCGGTAATTTTGGAAGTTTCAGCTTCAAATTCCTTGATCAGTGGAATCATTTCATCGGGGTTTTTATCGGTCATAAACCGCATCCGATAAATCATCGCTTTCAGGATTTGTCCCGAATTTTTAACTTTTTTGGCTTGTGCAAGAATGGCTTCCACCTCTTTCAAAGCCGATTCAGGCATCTGTTTTTCAGCCAGTTCTTCTACCTTCTTCCAACGTGTTTCCATAAATTGTGGTGTGGTTGACTTTGATTTTTGAGCTATCGCAATGATGCCAAAGGTACTGACCAATGTCATCGCGAGTATCAGGATAATGTGTTTTCGTTTCATAATTTTTGCCCCCTAAATCCCCCAAGGGGGACTTTTAGCTTGTGAAAAATTTACGTTTTACAATATTTTGAGATTATGTATGCAAATATGATACTAAACTTTTTTGAAATTCAGAAAAATTTGTTTGAAACAAAAGTAAGATATAAATGAACCTTTTGCAATAGGTGGTAAAAAAGTTAACGGAGAAAAGATTGTATTATTCTGACAGTGAGCAGAATATGTATGTGATGATTAACGGTTGTTATTAGGAGGACAGACATTCTTGTCTGTCTAAAAACAAAAAGATGTATTTGAAATGAAAACTAACTCTAAATTGAATATTGCCCTTTCAGGACGCAAATACTTTTTTCAACAAACCCAAGGCGTTGCCTTGGGCTGAAATAATCCCGATAGATATCGGGAGCCTTTCAGGCAAAAAATGTCGGACAAGAATGTCCGACCACCCGAGACGTGCTGTTTATGTGAAAAAGACATGATGTTTGCACTAGGCATCCCCCTTTCTCCCTGTGGGGAAAGGGGTTAGGGGATAGGGGCCTGTAATTCCTTCTCCAAAAATCTTCCCGTCTCACTTCCTTTTAGTTTTGCTATTTCCTTCGGCGTGCCTGTACCAAGTACGTATCCGCCTCTACGACCGCCTTCCGGACCAATGTCAATGATGTGGTCGGCCACTTTTATTACGTCCAGATTATGTTCAATAATGATGACGGTGTTTCCTTTATCCACTAAACGGTTTAAAACCTTTAAAAGTACCCGAATATCTTCAAAATGCAGCCCCGTAGTTGGTTCGTCCAGGATGTAAATCGTTTGTCCGGTATCTTTTTTGGCAAGTTCAGCTGCCAGTTTTACTCGTTGACTTTCCCCGCCTGAAAGCGTGGTGCTGCTTTGTCCGAGCTTGATGTAGCCAAGTCCTACATCTTGCAGAGTTTTAATTTTTTTCAGAATGGATTGCTGGTTCTCAAAAAACTCAACCGCCTGATTTATCGTCATATTCAATACTTCAGCTATCGATTTTCCTTTGAAGCGAACTTCCATCGTTTCCCGGTTGTAGCGTTTGCCATTACAGGTTTCGCACGGCACATACACATCGGGCAAAAAGTTCATTTCAATGGTCTTATAGCCATTTCCACCGCAGGTTTCGCACCGTCCGCCAGCCGTGTTAAACGAGAAACGTCCGGCTTTATAACCTCGAATTTTAGCTTCGGGAAGTGATGCAAACAGATTCCGAATATCGCTGAAAACACCGCTGTAAGTTGCAGGATTGGATCGCGGTGTGCGACCGATTGGCGACTGGTCCACCTGCACTACTTTGTCCACATTCTCAATGCCTTCCACGCTATTATACGCTAGCGGATCTTTTAGTGAACGATAAAGATGTTGACTTAAAATCGGTTGCAAGGTTTCGTTGATCAGCGTCGATTTTCCGCTTCCCGAAACGCCCGTAACACAAATCATTTTTCCCAAAGGAAACGAGACATCCACTTTTTTCAGGTTATTTCCTTTTGCACCTTTTATGGTCAGGATTTTTCCGTTACCTTCCCGTTGCTTTTCGGGAACTTCAATTTTTCGTTTTCCGGTCAGATAATCGGCAGTCAATGTATCCGAATGCAGCATTTCATCGGGTGTTCCGGCAAAAACCAGCTCACCGCCAAATCGTCCGGCTTTTGGCCCCAAATCCACTACATAATCCGCCGAGAGCATCATATCTTTGTCATGTTCCACCACGATTACCGAGTTTCCTGTGTCGCGCAGTTTTTTAAGCGAATTTATCAGCCGCTCATTGTCGCGCTGATGCAACCCGATGCTCGGCTCGTCGAGGATATACAGCACATTGACCAATTGCGAACCGATTTGTGTGGCAAGTCTGATGCGCTGACTTTCACCGCCGGAAAGTGTCATTGAAGGGCGGTTCATTGCCAGATAATCCAGCCCTACGTCCAGCAGGAACTGCAAACGGCTGTTCAGCTCTTTCACTATTTCCGTTGCGATTGCTTTTTGTTTTTCAGAAAGATGCGGTTCCACATTTTTCAGCCAATCATGCAGTTCCACGATGTCCATTTCTGCCAATTCGGCAATGTTTTTATCGTGTACACGGAAATACAAGCTCTCTTTTCGCAGTCGCTGACCTTCACATTCGGGACATTTAATGGTTTTGGAATACTGATTTGCCCATTTTTGCTCGGTGGCAGATGCCGTATTTTCCTGTTGCATCTCAATGTATTTGAGAATACCGTCGTAATTCAAAAAGTAGTTGGAATTGCCCAGCGATTGGTTTTTGATGTTCAATCGCTCATCGGTGCCGTTCATTATTTCATCAATGGCATCGTCGGGAATATCGGCAACCGGTGATTTCAGTGTGCATTCATATTTTTCTAAAATTGCTTCAATCTGCCAGAAAATCATACTGTTTTTGTGCTTTCCGAGTGGTGCAATTCCGCCGTTGTAGATGGATACAGACTTGTCGGGAATGATTTTGTCCATATCAATTTCATTTACAAAACCCAGCCCCTTGCATCGCTGACAATATCCGTGCGGAGAATTAAACGAAAAATGGTGCGGTGCCGGTTCGTCGTAAGAAATTCCGGTGCTTGGGCACATCAGTTTCCGGCTGAAATAGCGAGCCTTTTCATTTTCGGTATCCAAAAGCATAATTACACCATTCCCTTGTTGCATCGCTTTTTGCATTGAGCCTAGCAGTCGTTTGCGGTCTTTTTCTGAAACCAGCAGGCGGTCGATAACCACTTCAATATCATGGATTTTGTATCGATCCACTTTCATATTGTGCGTGATTTCACGCAATTCACCATCCACACGCACATGGAGGAAGCCTTTTTTGCGGATTTGTTCAAAAAGTTCCCGGTAATGTCCTTTTCGTCCGCGAATCACGGGCGCCAGCAAATACGTCTTTTTACCTTCATATTCACTCAAAATCAAATCCACAATTTGCTCGTCGGTATATTTTACCATTTTCTCGTTGGTCAGGTACGAGTAAGCTGTGCCGGCTCGTGCGTAAAGCAGGCGCAGAAAGTCGTAAATCTCTGTGGTAGTGCCGACTGTGGAACGCGGATTTTTGTTGGTGGTTTTTTGTTCAATGGAAATAACCGGGCTTAAACCGGTGATTTTATCCACGTCAGGGCGTTCCATATTGCCAAGGAAACTACGGGCATACGCTGAAAAAGTTTCGATGTACCGCCTTTGACCTTCTGCAAAAATGGTATCAAACGCCAGTGATGACTTTCCGCTGCCACTTAATCCGGTGATTACGGTGAGCGCATCGCGAGGAATGGTAACGTCAATGTTTTTGAGATTATGAACCCGGGCACCGATTACTTCTACGGTTTCATCTGTGGCGGGAAGGTGTATATTAATGGTTTTTGTATTCAAAATATGCGAGTTTTAATAACCTGCAAAGATAGTGAATTTTTGGAGAATTCTTAGGGTAGGGAAGTGATGGGTTTTCAAATTGCGGATGGTGTAAAATTGTAAAAAAATAGCTGTCAACGTTAAATTAACAACTTCTTTAAATTTTTAATTCACCATTTTCTCACTCATAATTTTTTTGCGAAGTAAGAAAATATAAGCTAAATCGAAAAACAGAATTAGGATTCCCATGCCAAGAATAAAATCATTGGGACCACCCAATCGCTGAATTCCGATGTAACCGAATAGGATGGTCGGGGCGACTGTTCCAAGGCATTTTGACACAGCAATCAGCATGGATTGTCCTTCGGAGCTTTGCCTTTTGTGGAGTAAATCGATGAAAAGTACCGACATCAGCAAATTTTGTAAAAAGGCCATATAGCTGCTTCCGGGGATCAATCCAAATTCACGGATAAATAGATACTGAACAATTACTGAGCTGAAAATTGCGACGATGCTCCACGTGTAAAAGGTGTTTTTCGACTTGAAATTACTTTCACTAAAACCAAATTTGAAGTAGGTGATAATTATGAAAATATCAAAAATCAGCCAAATAACATTTACCACAATCTGTTCATTTACCCCAATTTCTATAAATCCAATAATGGAACAGAGTAGTTCCCAGGCAATATTTAATGCCAATGCCCAAAATGGAATGGCGTATGTTTTATATTTGAAACCAATGCGGATGGCATCGATATAAACTATTGTCCAAAAAAGACCACTTAGTAAAACCAGAAAAACTTTTATATTCATTGAAAATAATTAAGAAACACGAATGACACAAACTATGCGGATAAACACAATTTTTTATTCTTATTATTTTTCCACTTGAAAATTTGTGTCATTTATGAATTGAAAATCGACAAAGTTAAATTTGCGTTCTAAAACACCTGCTTACTCCTCGCATACTGCTCCGGAAATTTTACGCCAGCCTGCAACGGAAAATACGGATTTCGAAGCAATTCCCTCCCGAGCAAAACGATATCTGCCTGACCTTTTTCTAGAATGGAATTGACTTGTTGGGGTGTGGTGATCAAGCCAACGGAAGCGGTTTTCATCCCCGTTTTTCGTACAGCCTCAGCAAAAGGAACCTGATACAGCGGCTCGAGTGCAATTCTTGCAGTAGCGATATTCCCTCCCGAAGAGCAATCCATTAAATCCACACCTTTTTCAAGCAAAATTTCAGCCAGTTTCACGGTTTCATCAATCGTCCATCCGCTTTCTGTCCATTCTGTTGAGCTAACCCGAACAAACATCGGCATCTCATCAGGAATCACATGCTTCACAGCTTCTACAACTTCCAACAGCAATCGGATTCTGTTTTCAAAAATTCCACCGTATTCATCGGTTCGGTGATTACTTGCCGGGGACAAAAATTCCTGCAACAAATAGCCATGTGCCGAATGAATTTCAATGATTTGATAACCGGCTTTTACCGCTCGTACTGATGCTTTTACAAATAATTCGATAACATCCTGAATTTCGGAAATTGTAAGTTCTTTCGGAGTATCTGTTTCATCTGAAAACGGAATGGGCGAAGGTCCAACAGTCTGCCAGCCACCGTTTTCAGGAGAAAGAAACTTTCCGCCATTTGAAGGTTTGTCGTGCGACGCTTTTCTGCCCGCATGAGCCAACTGAATAGCCGGAACAGCGCCTTGTGAAAGGATAAAATCGGTGATTTTCCGGTACATCTGAATATGTTCGTCTTTCCAGATGCCAAGATCGTAAGGCGTAATGCGCCCTTCGGGCGTCACAGCCGTAGCTTCCTGAATGATAAGAGCCGTTCCACCAACGGCGCGTGTGCCGTAATGAACCAGATGCCAGTCGTTTGCAAAACCGTCCGTAGCGGAATACATGCACATTGGAGACATGCCGAGGCGGTTTTTGAGCGTAATGTTTTTGATTTTGAGTGGTTGATTGATGAAATTCATAATATAAGACCCATAACCC
>CAZIRA010000087.1:0-11311 GCA_964541615.1 uncultured Paludibacter sp. | reverse complement strand
GCAACCGATAAATCCCCAATGAATCATAGCATTTAAATTGGTTTGATAATAAATAAAAAATGAGGAATCTGCACGAAGCAAATTCCTCACAAAGATAGAAATTTTTTCAAATTGGTTGCTGGTTTTGGTTTTTTTGCAAATAATTCAGATTTTACACAACCAGCTTTCTATCGAAATTAATACATATCTTCCACAGTCCAGACAAATACCCTGAGTCCGAGCATAGGTGATATTTCGTCAAGTTCTTTGAGGCTTTTTTTCAGGGAATTCACCTTTCCATCTTCCACTACTGTCAAGATAGAGTTATTGAGCGACGGCCATGCGTGGCTACCATAGTGAGGTTCTCCTCCCTCAGTTCCACGTCCCTGAGTGCCTTCCCAAAGCGTAAAACCGCGGATTAGATATTTATCCAAAATACGGATTACATCGTCTTTGTGTGCCTGGTCGAATGAAATAAATACTGCTTTCATTTTCTATTTTTTAAATTAGAAGTTAGAAGTTAGAATGTCTGCCTCAGGCAGATTAGAAATCTGCACCTGAAGCATGTTCCGATACTGCCAGTTTTTTTGCCATCTTTCTTGACTCGCGTTTCACTCCGATTCCTGCCGAGATAGCATAAAGCACCGGAATTACAAGCAAAGTCAATACAGTTGAGACTGTCAAACCACCAATCACGGTCACGGCCATCGGGCGCCACATTTCAGAACCTTCGCTCTGCGACAAAGCAAGCGGAAGCATACCCAGAATCGTAGTAGCTGTGGTCATCAATACAGGACGAAGACGCGAGCGACCACCCGAAACTACGGAGCGGATAATTCCCATTCCACGTTCACGGTTCAAGTTGATGTAGTCCACGAGCACAATACCGTTTTTCACCACAATACCAATCAACATGATCAATCCGATAAAGGACATGATATTCAATGTGCCGTTTGTGAGCCACATGGCCAGCACCACACCCGAAAGTCCGAACGGCACCGAGAACATGATGATAAACGGATAGGTAAGCGACTCAAACTGTGATGCCATTACGATGTAAACCAATAGCACAATGATCAGGAACAGCACTCCAAGGTCAGCAAAAGATTCCTGTTGCTCTTCGTACGAGCCACCGATGTCGATGAAAATTTCAGAAGGTACTTCTATCTGAGAGATTTCATTTTTGATTGCAGAAACTGCTTTGTCCATCGTAGTCCCGGAAAGCGTTGCTGTAACTGTCACCACGCGCTGACGGTCTTTACGTTCGATGGTTGGCGGAGTAAAACGCTCTACAACTGTTCCCACTTCTTTCACGCGGACCGGAGATCCCTGCATATTGTAAATCAGAATATTTTCCACGTCTGCCAATGACTGGCGGTAACGGGGATCGTAAGAAACACGTACAAAGTACTCTTCACCGTCTTCGCGGTAAAGCGATGCTGTAAGTCCGTTGATTCTGTTTTTCAGGAAATTGGATGCTGTAGCAACACTCAAACCGTTCAAGGCAAGTTTATCTCTGTCAAAATCGACCTGATATTCCGGAACATATTCTTCTCGACTAATCTGAATGTTGGCCAACCCGTGGATTTTCTTAAATCGTTCATTCAAATCCTGAGCAATTCGGTCAGTTTGTTCAAAGTCATATCCAAACACATCGATTTCCAACTGCGACTGTCCTCCCATCATCCCGCGCTGTCCGGTAGATACATTGGATTTGCGGATTTCAGGAATGAGAGCCAGTTCTTTTTGTAATTTTTCGATCAATTCATAAACTGATTTATCACGTAGTTTCAAATCTACCAGACTGATATCAATGGCAATGACATTGCTGGCATTATTTTGAAGCGATCCCCAAACATTGGCACTACTCGCCTGTCCTACTGAGAAGCTGATGGTTTCAATTTCCGGATTTTCAGCTTTCCATTTCTTTTGAAGATCCATAGCCAGCTCGCGGGTCAGCTCCATGCGGGTTCCTACCGGAAGTTCCACTCTTGCCGAGATATATCCATCGTCAGATGCCGGGAAAAACTCAGTACCAACTGTAATCATCGGTATCAAACTGACAATAAAGAACAGCGATGCAAAAAGTACGGTTTTCTTTCTGTTGCGCACGGTCCAGTTGATAAACTTTGCGTATTTCATATCGAGCCAATCGAGGAATCGCTGGATTGGGGCGTAGATTTTTTTCGTAAGTTTAGTAGGATTTCTATCCAAACGGAGCATCTGAGCACTCAACATTGGAGTGAGCGTCATGGCACAAATCAACGACATAGTCATGATAATGGTCACAATCCAACCTAATTCCTTAAACATCACACCTGCAAATCCTGTTACCAAAGTCAACGGGAAGAATACGGCTATCAGCGTAAGCGTAGAAGCCACTACCGAAAGCGAAACCTCATTCGTTCCATGAACGGCCGCACTTTTAGGACGGCTACCCCGCTCAATGTGAGTCGTAATATTTTCAAGAACCACGATTGCATCGTCCACCACCATTCCGATGGCAATGGAAAGCGAACTGAGTGAAACGATATTTAACGTCCCTCCTGTGGCGTAAAGATAGATAAACGAAGCAATCAACGAAACCGGAATTGTCAGGATGATGATGATAGTTGCACGCCAGCGACCAAGGAAGAAGAGCACAACAATCATTACGAAAATAAAGGCAAAAAGTACGGTTTCCACCAATCCGTTGATTGTTTTCTTGATACCGTCAGAAGTATCGTTAGTAACTGTCAGCTTAACGTCCGGTGGAAGATTTTTCTCAATTTCCGGAATTGCTTTCAGCACTTGATTAGCAATATCCACGGTATTTGCTCCTGATTGTTTTTGTACCACAATCACAGCGCCCTGCACACCGTTGGTGTAGCTTTCCTGTACGCGTTCTTCAAATCCATCGGCAACAGTTGCTACGTCTGAAAGATAAATGGCTTTACCACCAAAACTACCTACGATGATGTTGTTGATTTCACTTGGATCTTTGAATTCACCCTGCACGCGTAGTGAGAATGTCTCATTCCCAACATCCATTGTTCCCGCAGGTATATTCAGGTTTTCAGCACCAATTTTCTGAGCAATGCTCTCAACAGTAAGTTTGTGAGCCTCCAATTTTATCGGATCCACATAAACCTGAATCTGGCGTTGAGGTGCACCTGCAATTGATACAGAACCCACACCATCGATACGAGCCAGGCGGTTAACCACGTTGTCATCCAGAATTCGGTACAACGCCGGAATGCTTTTGTCGGCTGTAGCAGAGAACATGATTACCGGAATCATATCGGTGCTGAACTTCATAATAATAGGCTCTTCGGAGTTTTCCGGAAGCATAGCCTTTACCAGATTCAGCTTATCCCTCACATCGTTGGTTAACTCATCAAGGTCTTTACCAAATTCAAATTGCAGCGTAACCACCGATCGGTTTTCACGCGATGTTGAGGATAGTTTTTTCAGATTCGGAACCGTGTTCAACACATTTTCCAGGGGCCTCGTTACATTGGTTTCTATATCGGCCGCGCTTGCCCCCTGGTAGGTGGTAATTACCATCAGCACGTTCATTTCGATTTTCGGCATCAAGTCAACCGACAAATTTCTCAACGAAAAAAGTCCCAGGATAATTACTCCCACAAATACCAATATGGTCATAATCGGTTTTCTTACTGCACTTTCGTATATTTTCATATTTCAAAACAACCCTTAACCCCTAAAGGGGAATTTAAGCTGTGTATTTATATTATTAAAATTATTTTTTTAACTATTGCTGTACAAAACGATTCAAAAATCTTCATTTTTTTGAAGTCAATATTGAGAAAGATTTCTCAATTTCCTCCAAAATCCATTTTTTAAGGGTTAGGGGTAGCTGGTTTTGTCTCCTGAGCTACCTCCACTTCCATCTGGTCGTTCAGTTTTGACTGGCCAGCAACAACGATCTGAGAACCCGTTGGAACTCCTGAAAGCAGTTCGTATTCGGCATCTATGCGCTGTCCAAGTTTTACTTCATTGAAAGAAACTTTTCCATCCTGGTATACGTACACGAAGCGTGAGCCTGATCCAACTTGTTTTACGATTGCCTGATCCGGCACCACAACACGTTTTTCTGTTCCAAAATTCATGGTAACACGTGCGTACATTCCCGGACGAACTTTGTTTCCCGGATTGGTCATTTTAATTTCCACGCCGAAGGTACGAGTCATTTCGTCTACGGTTGGGTAGATTTTGCTTACTGTTCCGCTGAAACGCTCGTTGGGAAATGCATCAAAACTAATGTCAACACCCATTCCGGTACGAACTTTTGGAAAATACGATTCAGAAACATTCACTACAGCTTTCAGCGGATTTATCTGCATTACGGTTAGCACAGGCAGTTGGCCGGTAAACAAATCGCCGTTGTCATAATTTTTTGTTGTCACCACCCCGCTTATCGGGCTTACTAGATAGGTGTTTTCCTGAAGGCTTTTCATGGATGCTTCCGCCTGATCCAGCTGGGTTTTCATATTGTCAACATCCTGCCTGGAAACTCCGCCCACTTCATGAAGTTCAAGAAGTCTGTTGTAATTTTTGCGAAGGTTATCTATATTGGTCTGATAGTTTTCCAAATTTACGGCATCCATCTGCACCAAACGCTGTCCTTTTACTACATGAGAACCTACATCAACCATGATTCGGCGGATGCGTCCGGGAGTGGTCGGTGCAATGCTGTTTTTGACTTCGGGCTGGATGGTGGCTGTGAAATCGGCGATCTGAGGCACTCCGCGCTCAAACACCTGAGCGAGCCTTACAACGGGTTTTTCTGCTTCTGCCGCTGTTTCTTTTTTCTGTGATCCACCACAGGAAAACAAGCCAATGGACAACGCTAATAAGCTTGCTATCAATACTTTATTGCTTTTCATTTCTGTTAAATTATTTATATTTTCGAATGAATGTTTTATTAATATCAACTATTTTTTTATCAAATTTCTTTACCCAGCAGTTTTTCCAGATCGGCTTTTGCCGACAGGTATTCTGAAATGGCTTGATGGTACGAAAGTCTGGACTGCGTAATGGCGAGTGATGCGTTTTGAAGTTCTATCATCGTTCCGGCGCCGTTTTCATATCTTTTTGATGAGATAGAATATGCTTTTTCGGAAAGTTCCACGCTTTTGCGGGCAGCTTCCACTTGTTTCACCGCTTTATTCATCTTGTCCAAAGCTGTCAGAGCCTGCAAATGAAGGGCGTTTTCGGCCTGAAAGCGTTGAAGCATCAGGGATTCTTCCTGAATTTTCAGCTGTTTTTCTTTCACGGAATTGGTAAATATACCAGTTATTGGTACTCTCAACTGCAGTCCAACCAGAAAACCTTGTGAATACCAATCACGACGAGCTTCAACAGGTATGGGTGCCTGACCCAGATTCAGTGTCATTTCCTTGGTAACCATGCCCTGGTAGCCATACTGTCCAAAACCTGCAAGAGTCGGCATGCGCTGCGAACGTTGCAGCTGCAGCGATTTTTGCAGTTGTAAACGCCCAATTTCCAGCTGACGCAAATCAGGATTATTTTCAAGATTCAAATCCTGCAAACGATTCACTACCACCACGTTTTTTTCAAAGTCTGCCAGTGTGTTTACAACTCCGATTGGTTGATACACGTCCAATCCCATTAGAATTTTCAGATACGTTTTGGCTTGGCTTATACCATTTTCAGCCTGCATGATGTTGGGCAACAGATTATTTAGCTGCACTTCAGCTGAAATATAATCATAAGCTGCAAGTACTCCGGCCTCGTATCCTTTTTTGGCTACATCAAAGTTTTTTTTCGCCAAATCATAGCCGTCACGCAACACATTATAGGAGTCCTGAATGACAAGCACATTGTAGTAAGCCTTCGTAACGTCATTTTTCAAATTCACCTTCGAGGCATTTGCTTTCTCCACGGCGGCCTGCATTTCAAGCGTAGTCATGTTTATACTGTGCCATAGAGCCGGCGCAAACAGTGGAATTGATGCTGTAAGTCCGAGCGACCCGGTAGCTTCAGAAGGAGAATCCATTAACTGCCCGAACATACTCATCTTTGCCGGAGTAACATATTTGGCATACTGACCGGTTCCTTCCAGATTGGGAATGAGGGCGTACCAAGCACTTTTCTTCGAATAATCTACACGTTCGATTTCCTTATCAGCCATTTTGATAGTCGGGCTTTCGCTAAGCGCAATGTCCAACGCCTGAGGCAAGGTCAATCTCAGGGTGTCTTGTGCAAAAAGCCCGTTGTAGGCCAGCGCACAAACAAACAACAAAACTATTTTTCTCATTTTATTTATTTATTCTTAATCTTTCTTTGTATGTTCCTGAATGTATTTCAATCCTTTCTCATTGGTGATGAGCCTTACGATTATCTCCACATAAAACTCTGTGAGGCGTTTGATCGTCATTTTTGGAAATAATTCCAAGGTAGCCTTCATGTTGTTCAGCGATACTGCATGGAAGATGGATCCCATTTCGATATCCAAATCATCGCGGTAAAAACCTTCGGCAATTCCCTGTCGCAGATTGCTTTCGAAACTTGAGCGGATCCAATGGGTTTTTTGCTCCTGATGTTTGGCAAAAATTACCGGATAATATTTCTCGAGGTCGTAGTAAAATGCCGATACATTGTCGTTGGAGTGTTTTTTCACTTCGTTAATGATCACCACAAGTGCTTCGATGGCGTTCTTATTCCGCTGCAATTTTTCAAAACTTTCTTTAATCAGTTCAGACTGGTGATGCAAAACCGCTTCCACCAAATCTTCCTTTTTAGGAAAAATCCGGTACAAAGTTTTTTTGGAAATCCTCAACTCATTACAGATATCATCAATAGAAATACTACGAATCCCAAATTGAATAAATTTGAGAAAAGCAGCTTGTATGATATTGTGAGAAAGTTTTTCCAATTCAGCTATTAAAAGGATTTGCAAAAGTAAATAAAATCCATTATATAGAAAGCCTATTTTTCAAAATAATTATGTTAAAATTTTATTAAAAAAACATTACTATCTATATATCAACATATTATAAAATAAAATTGGAAACTAAAAAATTATTCCAGTTTCCAATTACTTTATTTTTCAAAGAAATTTCTTTCAAAAATTCATTATTTCCCGTGCAGCTTTTTCGGAAGCTTCACCTCCGCCGTACAAATTCAGGGTGAAATCAGATTTTTTGTGAATGCATGTTTTATATGCATCGATTATTTTTTGTGCATCACTTCCGGTAAGAATGTTAAATCCGTTTTCGACCAGCTCCACCCATTCAGTCTGCTCACGCATGGTAACACAGTGCTTCCCAAAGAAAAAGGCTTCTTTCTGCACGCCGCCGCTGTCAGTTAAGACCAACTCGCAATTTTTCAGCAACATAATCATATCAAAATAACCCACCGGGTCAATCAACTGAAAATCAGGAGTTATGTTTTGAAATTTCAGGATATTTCGTGTGCGCGGGTGAATAGGAACTACAACCGGAATTTCTTTGTGAATTTGATTCAGTGCTTTTACGATTCCGTGTAAGTTTTCAGGATTATCGGTATTTTCCTGTCGGTGGATAGTTCCAAGAATGAACTTATGAAGTTTTAATTCATCCAAAATTTGCGACTTTTGTTCAGCTTTTTCAGCATAAAAAAGCGCAGCATCCTGCATGACATCGCCGTTTTTAACAACCTTAATATTGAAATTATCAAAACCTTCGTTTCTCAGATTTTTAATAGCTGTATCTGTGGGACAAAGCAGAAGACCGGAAATTCTGTCGGTGAGAATCCTGTTGATTTCTTCAGGCATCTGCATATTGAATGAGCGGAGCCCGGCCTCTACGTGCACTACGGGAATGTGCAATTTTGATGCAGCCAATGCACCTGCAAGCGTTGAATTTGTATCGCCGTAAACCAGCACACCGTCGGGTTTTTCAATGATTAACACCTGTTCTATCCCTTCGAGCATACGGCCTGTCATAGCTCCGTGCCCCACTCCATGGATTTCGAGGTTGTAGGCAGGTTTAGGGATTTCCATCTCTTCGAAAAACACATCCGACATATTAGCATCGAAATGCTGACCGGTATGCACTATTTTTTCCTCTACACCAAATTTTGCAAACTGACGGCTGAGCGTGGCAGCTTTAACAAACTGCGGACGGGCACCTACGATGGTAATTATTTTTTTCATAAAAACTTTCTTCTAAATGGAAAATGGGAAAAATACTGCAAAGGTTTATTTGTGAGAAGAAATTATAATTGATTCAATAAATCGGCTAACTGCCTGGTCAAATCTCTGCGGGAATATTTTTCGATGGAATGCGAATCAACTGCCAAATTTCCTTTCTTATACATTTCGAAATATTCCTGCACTATCAACTTCATGGTTTTCTCATCATCAAAATCAGCAATACGACCGGAACGGGTTTCATGCAGCACATCAGCAACATCGCCATCCGATGGCCCTACCGCAAAAACTGGTCTTCCAGAGGAAAGGTATTCAAAAAATTTACCGGTCAGCACGCCTTTTGCATTTTGCGAGTTATTAATCAAAAGAAGTAGAATTTGAGAAGATTGCTGTTTCTTAATTGCTTCGCTGTGCGAAAGATAGTCTATTTTCACTAAGTTACCATTCAGTCCATTTTTCTCCAACTCCTCCAAAACTGAAAAATCTACTTTCCCAATTAACTGAATTTTCATTTCTTCTCTGAACGCTTCATCATTTCTAACCATTTCACCAAGCACTTTCCAAAGCGATTTGGGATTTCGTGCAGCGTTCAGAGTTCCGATGTGAGAAAGTGAAAAATTTCTATCCATTTCAACCTCAACATTTTCTACATCAGAATCATCGTAACCATTTGTAATTAGTTCTAGTCTCTTTGGTTTAAGCATAGAAAATTCCCTGATCATATCGTTGGAAACCACCACAACGCAATCGGCATTCTGTACTACTTTCTGCTCCATTCTGTGATGGATTTTATCAGAAAATGAAGTAAGATTCAACTCTTTATAAAAATCGATATTCGTCCAGGGGTCTCGAAAATCCGCTATCCATTTCAATTGAGGATTCTTCTTCTTCAATCCCAGCCCGATCATATGCATGGAGTGTGGCGGACCTGTAGTCACAACTACATCAACCCTATTTTCCTGAAGGAATTTTGACAAATATTGGATGGATGGCTTGATCCAAAACCTGCGCGGATCCGGAATCAGGAAATTACCACGAATCCAGATGGATAATTTGTCTTTCCATCCGGATTTTTTATTTTCTGAAATAAAACCGGCGTTTATTTTTTTTCCCTTTTTCCCGGTCAGATTTCTGTAAATTTCATAAGGCTCCCAGATTGGAGTTTTTAAGACCTTTAAATTTTCCGGAATGTCTTTTTCAAAAGAAAAATCTTCTGAAGGATATTCCGGATTTTCAGGCACATATACTATCGGATCCCATCCAAAATCACGCAGGTATTTTACAAATTTCAACCAGCGCTGTACACCGGCTCCACCCGAAGGAGGCCAGTAGTAAGTAATGATGAGAACCTTTTTCATCCAAAAATCTTAATCGGAAGTAAATTAGTATCCGGAAGTAAGTCGTTCAACAGCCGAATGTATCCTGTTTATCGTTTCATCCTTACCAATCAACTCGGTAATATCAAAAAGATGAGCGCCTTTGGCCGCACCAACCAGTGAAAGACGAAATGCATTCATAATTCCTCCCAGGTTATAGCCTTTCTGCTCTATCCATTGTTTTACTACGGATTCGGTATTGGCTGCCGAAAAGTCATCAACAGCTTTCAGCACATCCGCCAATTCGTTCATCTGCGCAGGAGTTTCAGCTTTCCACCGTTTTTGAACCACTTTTTCATCGTAACTTTCAGGTGCTTCGAAGAAATAGGAACTTTGATCCCAAAGTTCGTTAACGAACGATGCACGATCTTTTACCAAATCTACAATTCTGCTAATTTTCCCGGAATCTTCGATGATGTCTTTTTCCACTAAAATATGTTGGAAAATATCGGTCAGTTCTTCTATTGGTTTTCCTACTAAATATTTATGGTTAAACCATTTACCTTTTTCATAATCAAATTTTGCTCCGCTTTTGCTTACTCTTTCAAGGGAGAACGAATCGACCAGTTGCTGCATGGAGAAAATCTCCTGATCGGTTCCCGGATTCCAGCCAAGCAATGCTAAAAAGTTAACAACCGCTTCGGGGAAATAACCAGCTTCGCGATAACCGGATGAAACTGCATTGGTAATCGGATCTTCCCATTCCAGTGGGAAGACAGGGAATCCAAGACGGTCGCCATCCCGCTTGCTCAGTTTTCCGTTTCCGTCAGGTTTCAGGAGCAGCGGCAGGTGTGCAAATTCAGGCATGGAATCTTCCCAACCCAAATAGCGGTAAAGCAGGACGTGAAGCGGTGCAGATGGGAGCCACTCTTCGCCACGTATTACATGTGTAATCTCCATAAGATGGTCGTCAACCACATTGGCCAAGTGGTAGGTAGGCAGTCCGTCGACTGATTTGTATAGAACTTTATCATCAAGAACCGATGAATTAATCACTACTTCGTCACGAATCAAATCATTGACAACCACATCCAAATCAGACTCAATTTTTATTCTGACAACATAAGCATCGCCTGAATTTATTCTTTCCTCAACTTCTTCTTTACTCAGTGTGAGTGAGTTTTGCATCTGCATACGGGTAGAGGCGTCATACTGAAAATTCGCAATTTTTCCACGCATGAAGTCCAGCTCTTGTGGTGTATCAAATGCATAGTAAGCCAGGCCTTTCTCCAATAGAAAATCAACATATTTTTTGTAAATGTGTTTTCTTTCACTTTGGCGGTATGGTGCATGAGAACCTTCTGACGCAGCACCGATTCCCTCATCAGGACTAATGCCGAGCCATGCCAGGGCCTCTACGATGTATTCTTCGGCGCCCGGCACAAAGCGGGCAGAATCGGTATCCTCAATACGAAGGAGAAAATCACCACCGTGACGGCGGGCAAACAAATAATTATACAATGCTGTACGAACTCCGCCGATATGTAGCGGCCCGGTGGGACTTGGTGCAAAACGCACTCTGACATTTTTATCCATGCAAATTATGAAAAGATTAAGAATACAAAATTACGTAATTGAATTGAATAGACAAAATAAAAAAAAATACAAACCCCAAACCCCTAAAGGGGAATTATACCCGAAAAACAAACTTTTGTTTATTTTTATTATTTTTCAGAAAAAATTTGCATCGAACCAAAAATATCTGTACTTTTGTATCCGCTTTGAGAAAGGCGGTCGAAATAATGCGGAAATAGCTCAGTTGGTAGAGCACAACCTTGCCAAGGTTGGGGTCGCGGGT